>CABYOG010000090.1 GCA_902520575.1 uncultured SAR116 cluster alpha proteobacterium | reverse complement strand
TTCGAATTTATTGGGGCTGATTCCCTACAGCTATACAACAACAAGCCAGATTGTTGTCACCTTTGCAATGGCGATTGTTATTTTCCTGGGTGTCACCGTTATTGCGTTAATTAAACACGGTCTGCACTTTTTTAGTTTCTTCGTGCCGGCAGGCGCACCAAAAGTGTTAATCCCTTTTCTTGTTCTTATCGAAGTGATTTCTTACTTCGTCCGTCCCGTTAGCCTTTCCGTGCGGCTATTTGCCAATATGCTGGCCGGACACACCATGTTAAAGGTTTTTGGTGGTTTGGCCGTCATGATTGCTAGCGCAGGTGGAATATTCGTAGCCGGCTCACTGTTACCACTTATTGCAATAATCGGCTTGACCGGGCTCGAAATTCTGGTCGCTGTCTTGCAGGCTTATGTGTTTACGATTTTGACTTGTATGTACTTGAATGACGCGCTACACCTCCATTAGATTTGAAAGCGTGATTTTTTTACAAATTTGAATAATTGAAAGCTTTTCCAAAATTTCAAAACGAAAATTGAAACAGAATTCTCTAAAAATGGAAGGAATTAAGAGATGGACGTCGAAGCTGCAAAAATGATTGGTGCTGGTCTTGCTGTAATTGCATTGGCTGGTGTGGGTGTTGGTATCGGAAGCATTTTCTCATCTCTGGTGAGCTCAATTGCCCGTAACCCTGCTGCACGCGATACTGTGTTTGGCATTGGTATTCTGGGCTTTGCACTGACAGAAGCTATTGCGCTGTTTGCTCTTGTTGTTGCTCTGCTTATGCTCTTTGCCCTTTAAAGCAGATTGTCTGAACTGGCTAGAAAGGGAGGGGCGGATTCGTCCCGCCATCTCCTATTTGACTAGAATTTCAAAGAGACTTGTCTGATATTGCTTAGAAAAATTAGCAGCAGAGGTAGACAGAAAGGAACAGGGTAGTCAAAACAATGCTCTTAAAAACGCGTATTGCAAAATCAGGTTTTACCGCGTTGGCGGCTATCAGTTTTATAATGGGTTCTCAACTATCCATTGCAGCTGCGGGCAGCGAATCAAAAGGCCTGCCGCAACTAGATATTTCTACCTGGCCTAACCAGCTATTATGGCTGGCGGCTACCTTTTTAGTGGGTTATTTGCTGATGGCTAAGGTAATCACACCGCGAATTGGCGCGGTGTTAAATACCCGAAGGCAGACTATTTTTGATGATTTGAAACGAGCCAAAGATGCAGAGGCTGAAGCCAAACAGTTGAAAGAAGACTATGAAAGCGCTCTCGAAACTGCACGTATCATAGCAACCGAGACCGCTAACAAGGCTATGGCTGAGGCGAAGGCAAAGGCTGAAGAATCTGAAGTTGACTTGACTGCCAAATTGGCTAAAAAAACCAAAGCCGCCGAGATAAAGTTATCTAAGATGCGGGATGAGGCCTTGGCAAACATTCATGATGTAGCCAAAGAGTTGACTTTAGACACCATTAGCAGTGTTACCGGTATGAAGGTCAAAAAAACGGAAGCTGACAAAGCGGTAAAAAAAGTTATTAAATTGTCAGGTCAGGAGACGTAAATGCATTTCGATGAGGCTATGTGGGTCGCTCTTGGATTTGTATTATTTGTTGTCCTCGTGTGGAAAAAGACGAGAGTAGCTTTTGCAACAACTCTGGATACAAGGTCGGCAAAAATAAAGTCCGAACTTGACGAGGCCCGCAAGCTTCATGAAGAGGCAAAATCTGAGCTTGATTCGCTTAAAGGTTTGAGGCGTGATGCAGAAAAAGAAGCAAAAACCATCGTAGCAAATGCGAAAGCCGCTGCTAACCGGATTCGTGAAACTGCTGCGCAGAAAGCTGTGGAAACTGTCGCCCGCCGTGAAGCACAGGCTGCAGCCAAGATACAGGCATCGGAAGCCGCTTTAGTAAACGAACTGCGCACAAAGGCCGCTAACCTAGCTGTAGATGCTGCACGAGAGTTGATACCTGAGAAGATGGATGAAGATACCTCGCTAAAGCTTATTGAAACCTCTGTAAAGCAAATTGCTTCCCTGAGATAAACCACTAAAACCGCAGAAATTCTACTAAGCCGTATGATTTTCAAGATGACTCTTTTATTTCTTGCTTTCGAATATAAACGAAGACGGTCATCTCTTCAGCTGATTCTCCCCGCCAAATTTACATTTAACTATTT
>CABYOG010000089.1 GCA_902520575.1 uncultured SAR116 cluster alpha proteobacterium | reverse complement strand
ATCAGCTTCATCTGACCAGCCTGCCATCTCGCGAATATTGATGGTCTGCGGCGCAGGCTTGCCAAGCTCGCTAGCAATATCCTCAAATGTTTTTTCCTCTTGCGTGCAGGCAACAAGCAACTGTTCATTCGCGCCCATCGCTTCCATAGCCGCTGTTAGTCTGTCCTGCTGGGTGCGGCATAAGGATGTGGCTACATCTGAGCCAGCGTCTGCCTGACCGCAAGCCTCGTTAATCGTTGTGCCGTCAAGCGGCATACTCTTGCCGCAGTTGCATAACATGATTTTGGTCTGTGGAATTGTCATCTTGAACCTCTGGGCAAATGGCTCGTGGTTTGCTGAATTACGGAGCAGCATCTTGCAGCAATGTGCAGGGATACCCAACGGCATTTTCCATGATGTGATGTTTCATGCCCGGTTGTTAAGGGGCAATCTTTGGGGAAGAGGTTAAAAATGGATGACCAGATTACGGCGTCAACGCGGCATGTACTCTATGCGGTCCGAGTGATTGTTGAGCGTCAGCCACTGGATAACCCGTGGATCAGCCACAAATGGGCTGTTCATGATTTGATCCCGCTCGATATTAGTGCAGGTCTAGGTGCGCTGCCATCCGGTGATATCATACTGCAACCCCTGCATGCGGATAGCAGCGAACTGGACCTTTATATGGCTGATATCCGGATTGATCTGCACCATGCTGAAGCTGAGGCCTATGCTGAAAATCTTCAATCTTCAGACCCTGCGATTTATGTAGTGTTGCGCCGCACCGAAGATGTGGATACTGACGAAGAAGAGGATAGTATAAATGGACAGGCTTGTGCAGATGTCCGCCTTTTTGATGTTAGCCTGTCTCCTTATAATATTCAGGATTATGAGGATTGTGGAGAAGATCAGATTGAAAAGCTTCCGCTTCAAGGGCCGATTGCCCAGTTTGTCGAATCCTTTGTCGAACAGCATTTTACGCCGGAGGTTTTTGTCAAACGCAAACGGGATAAGGCCCGTATTGATGCTGATACCCAGCGTGGTGGTGATGCGCGTCTAGCGCGTCGTCGGACCCATTAACCAGCCTTAGCACTGGATAAGAACAAGATGAGCGAGACAGAGCAAAAACCTTTTTTGAGTAGGTGGGCAAAGCGCAAAGCAGGCAAGCAGGCAGAAGTTGATGTGCTCGAAGAGGTTGCGCAGACAGAACAGGTTGACGCGACAGGTGAGACGGAAGAGGAAGCTGCGCTGTCGGATGAAGAGCTATGTGCCCGCTATGAGCTGCCTGATCCTGAAAACTGCACAGACTCAGAACAGCTGGATGGATTTTTTGACGGTCAGATTCCTGACAGGCTGCGTCAGCTTGCCATGCGGCGCTTGTGGCGGCTGAACCCCTTATTCAGATTTGCAGATGAAATGGTCGAATACGGCGAGGATTTTACAGATGCTGCGACAGTAATTCCAAATATGCAGACCGCTTATAAAGTGGGAAAAGGGTACATGGATAAATTGCTCGCTGAACAGGAACAGGCTGATGCAGATGCCGCCCTTTCAGTTGAACAGGTGGCAGAGCAAGATGAACTCAAAGGCACAGGCGATACAGATACATCAGAACCTATAGAAGATGGTAGTGAGGAGACAACGGCGCTGGCTGAATCAGGCCAACAGGAAGAGCCTGATCAAGCAGATGATGCCGAAGAGGATAGGGATAATGAAGAGCAAGTAGGGGCTAAAGATAGCCCCGTCTTGGCTGCTGAAAAAAGGTCTGACGCTGAGCAACAGCCATCTGAACCGGCGATTCGGCCTCGGCAAATGGTTTTCACAAACGTCAAACCAGCACGATCCTCATAACGAGAATGACTCTCAAATATATGTGAGATTTTTTCTCAAAACAGCTCTTTTTTATATGTTTTGGCTGTATTTCGTGAGACTCATTCTCAATAAGAAGCGAAGTCACAGGAATATTTTCATTTAGTGGAATTAATATTAACCTAACCCCTGGTCAGACGATCAATTTTCCGCTTTACTCTAAAATAAGGGGAAATCAATTTTGACTAATAATGCAGTAAAATCCGAAGGACAATTGGTAGTCAGCGAAGAAGATGACCTTCGTGCCCAGCTTTATGAGTTTCTTGCAACACTGTTAAGGGTGGAGCCAACGGACGCTGTAGTAAAGCAGGTGGCCAATTTGTCAGGAGATGATACTCCAATTGGCCAAGCGTCATCCACTCTTGCCCACCTGGCTCAAAAAATGGACGGAACAAGTGTACGAAACGAATACGTGGACTTGTTTATTGGTGTTGGCCGCGGTGAG
>CABYOG010000088.1 GCA_902520575.1 uncultured SAR116 cluster alpha proteobacterium | reverse complement strand
GGTGGCTGGAATCTTGATCGGTCCGCCCATCTGGGTCTTGGCTCTCCAGTGGCATAAAACTTAAATTTGCAGAGACTATTTCATCATTTTCTTCATTTTCGGAGCCAACCTCAAAAGAGACATCCATCAATATAATATTCTCTTTATTCTCGCTACATTCCTCAATCTTCTCATTAATCCACATTCTATTTTCTTTGAAAAAATCAGATGCTTTTGAACCAATTATCTCGTTTCGGTTAGTTTTTAAGATGGTGCACCCAGCTTTGTTGCAAGTGGCGATTACTCCTTCTTCGTTAATGGTTATAACGCCATTAGACATGCTTGCGAGCATGCTATGATTGTATGCCCGTTCTTTAGTGACATCCTCAAAAAGTTTTGCATTCTCAAGTGCGATAGATACCTGTTGTGTAAACGCTTTCAACCTTGATTCGTCTTCATCAGTAAACCCGCCTCCCACTTTATTAAGAGCTTGCGTGCATCCTATACAGTCACCTTCTTTATTCATTATTGGAACGCATAAAATAGACCGAGTGAAATAGCCAGTTTGCTTATCAAATGAAGGGTTAAAGCGCAAATCAGCATATGCGTGAGGAATATTAACAGTCTTTTTTGATTGAAAAACAGTGCCGGCTATGCCTGCATTGTTCGGAAGTCTAATCTCTCCAATGCCATCGCCCATAGCAACTCTAGAAAAAAGTTCATCTGTTCTTGGATCATTCAGAAAAAGCGTTGCTCTATCAGCATTGAGCATTCTAGTAGCCTCTATCATTACTCTTTGAAGCAAAGCACCTAGTTCAATTTCTGCCGTCACGTCTGATACGACGTCAAGAAATTCCATTTCCTTCGCTCGTGCCTTCGCCATTTGCTCCAAACCTTGAGCATTTTGTAAAGACATTGCAGCTTGTTCAGTTATTGCAGAGACTGTGTTTAGGTCATTCTTTGTAAATCGCCCTTTCTTTTTATTTAGTATTTGGATTACGCCAATTATATCGTTCCTAACAGTTCTTATTGGTGCACATATAATATTTTTTGTTCTGTAGCCTGTTTGTTCGTCGATAGATGAATTAAACCTTTCATCAGATTGAACATCGTGGATAATTTCACCTTTTCCTGAATGAAAAATTGCACCAGCAATACCAGAAGTATTTAAAATTCTGATTTCCCGAGTTAGCTCACCCTGAGCAACTCTCGAATATAATTCGCCAGTAAGTGGGTCATTTAAAAATAATGTCCCTCTGTCCGCCCCAATTTCGGTAACTGTGTCCTCAATAATTGCGAATAAGATCTCCTTCAAATTTGAAAGTCCAGCGATATTTCTAGATACTCTTAGTAATAATTCCGATAGTCGGAGTTTCTCATTAGAGCGAATTAACTGTTTTTCAATTTCGACAAAATTATTTGAAATAGCCTTTTCCAATGTCTTCAGTCCTTAAAATTTAGTTTTAATATCTAAAATTTTTATATAAAAAATTAACTTTTAAGAAATGTTCAATGAAAGATCTCATTGCGCTCTCTTTTCTATTTCGGCTCTCATTTTTACAGTTGTTTTCTTTAGCTGCTTTATTTCATCAGCAGATTTCTGCACTGCCTTTTGGACATCGGCATCCTTTTCAAAGCGGAGATTTTCAAGCTCGTTTCTTAAGCTAGATGCTGTATTTTTGAGTTGTTGTATTTCGTCTGCAGATTTTTGCACTGCTTTTTGAACAGCAGCATCGCTATTATGCGATAGAAGTTCCATTTGGTCTCTCAAAGCGACTATGGTTGCTTTTAATTCAAAAATTTCAGAATTTTTTGTTTCACTAATTTCAGTTTCCATAATTAATCTCTTGCGACTAAGAAAATCTCCCTATTTGAAACACAAAATTATGTATTAAAAGCTGAAAACCTGGTTTTCATAAGCAAATTCAATATTTGAATCGAGCGTTTTGCCAATCTCATCAAGCTCTACATCAGTTCGATCAGGAGAATGGTGTGTAATTAGCATTCTCTTTAACGATGATAGACTTGCAAACTCGTGAGCTCTTTCAATTGACGAGTGTCCCCAACCTTGCTTCGAAAGTAATTCCTCTTCTGTAAACATTCCATCCCACACGACTAAGTCTGCTCCTTCGCAAAAATCAATTAAATCTTGTTTTTGATTGTCGTGATATTCGTTATCGAACAGAGTTACAATTGAAGCTCCATTTTTTTCAAAACGATACCCGCACGCTCCACCTGGATGTCTCAACTTTGTCGAAGACAGTTTAATTTTTCCCTTAAGCAGCTTATTTATTTCATTGAATTCAACTATTTTTAAATGC
>CABYOG010000087.1 GCA_902520575.1 uncultured SAR116 cluster alpha proteobacterium | reverse complement strand
GCAAGCACCCAGCTAAATGATGGATGCTTGCGATAAGTTTATTACTTTGCAGCTTCAGATTGTGAAGTAGCAGCGGCCCAAATCGCTAGACAGAAGCCAATCTTGTTAACAACGTCAGCAACGTTGTAGATCAGGTTCAGCGAATTGGCGTCAACGCCTCCAGTCATGTAGCCAAAGAAATATCCGAGTGGATAGATGGCCCAACCAATAGTAACAATTAGACGCATTGTGTTGAAAGCTGATTGCACAGATGGAGGTGCTCCTTCTGCAGCAACCTTGCCAGCTTCACCAGCAAAGATTTCATACAGAATATAACCCCAACCGGCCATTCCGATCACGAAACCAACCGTAGAGTTGATGAAACCAGCCTCACCTAAATATCCGCCAATTAACATTACCATTGTACCGATCATGAGGCGCCAGAAGACGCCAACAGCAATCGCAGTACAGGCAGCTAGAATAAGGTAGAATTCAATCATCTGCAGAGGCACTGTGATCAGCCAATCTACATATCGAAAGACCGTAGGCGATGCACCTGTGGCAACCCAAACATCACGCATATAAAAGTAGTGGACCGCAGCTACGAGTGTAACAAGTCCGCCCACAATCATTGATGTTCTCCACTTGCCGTCAACTCTTAATGATTCCATCAAGAAGAATACGGTAGCGGCGACCATTGCGATCGAAATTAACCAAAAGGTAATGCCGACAGGATCGTTCGGCTCCAAGTTTCCACCAGCTGCTAATGCAATTGATGGAATAAGAATAGCCAGTGACGCAATAGCGACTGACTTTAAAGACTTAATTATTGACATAGGACACTCCCCAAACGTCGCGTTCTAGAACGTCCTACTTTTTTTCCTGAACTGACACCTGTCTGAACAGGACTCCCCCCGAAGTTAACGACAATTTAACATATTCATGCCCATTGGCAAGCATTAGTGGTTAAATTTCCAACAGTAACAAATTAACTATCTGAATTTATGAAGAAATAAAGAGATTTTCAGATTGTGGAATGTCTGTTTATGCTGTAAGATCGACAGTTTTTTGGAAAAATGAAGGATAAAATAGGGCAGGATACAGTGTTAATCGGTGCATTCTACTTTTCTGCCATCGTCGGTGCGATTTGGCTCATTTAAAAGCGATTTCAGGTTTTCTCTATTCCAGGACGGGTAAAGCGCCTGCTAGCTTACGGCCTTCTGAGGTTGGTTGTTGTAACTGTGATTTATGTGATCCACTGGCATTCACAGAATTATAAAGCAAATTTTACAGGGAAATCCGAAGTGCGGCAGACCACTAACACTCGGATTATGTGAAGCGGACAAAAAAGGAATTTTTCTGACTGAATGCAGCTCAGCCTAGAAAGGGCAGTTTTTTAAAATAGCCCGACCTACATTGCGGATATCACGATGTCCACATAACGCCATTGTCATATCTAGCTCTTTATGTAGTATTTCCAGCGCTTTGGTCACACCGGCTTCACCACCTGCCCCCAGACCATATAAAAAGGCGCGTCCGATACAGGTCGCTTTTGCTCCCAATGCAATGGCTTTTAACATATCCTGACCAGATCGGATTCCGCCATCCATCCAGATTTCGATATCCTGGCCAACCCGGTCTACAATTTCCGGCAGAATCGCAATTGAACTCTCAGCTCCGTCTAACTGGCGGCCTCCATGATTTGATACAATCAGCGCATCTGCCCCTGATTTTGCCGCCATTTCAGCATCATCAGCATCTAGAATCCCTTTGATAATCAGTTTATCTCCCCACCAGTCCTTGATTCGTTTGACATCATCCCAGTTCAGCTGCAGGTCAAACTGCTCACCGACCCATGAAGACAGTTTTGACATATCAGACACACCATCCACATGACCAACAATATTGCCAAAGGATCGGCGCGATGTCCCCAGCATGCCCATGCACCATCGAGGCCTTAGCGCCATATCTAGAATATTTTTTACTGTTAGCCTTGGTGGGGTAGAGAGCCCGTTTTTGATATCTTTGTGCCGCTGTCCCAAAATCTGCAGATCCAGAGTTAGCATTAGGGCAGAACAGCCCGCGGCTTTGGCCCTCTGGATTAACCGTTTGGCAAAATCATGGTCCTTCATCACATAGAGTTGGAACCAGAAACTTTCTGGGCTGTGAGTGGCTACATCCTCAATCGAACAGACAGACATGGTTGACAGGGTATAAGGAATGCCAAATTTTGCCGCGGCACGGGCAGCCAAAATTTCACCATCAGCATGCTGCATGCCAGTCAGGCCCGTTGGGGCGATCGCACAAGGCATGGTCACATCCTGGCCAATCATTGTTGTTTTAGTGGTCCGATTTGCCATATCCACCGCG
>CABYOG010000086.1 GCA_902520575.1 uncultured SAR116 cluster alpha proteobacterium | reverse complement strand
TATTTGAATTGGTTCAAGTCGGACTAGAAAAAGTATCGGCTGAAATTAGAGCTATCGATGCTTTGCAAAATCTCCACCTCGCTGAATTGAAGTTAAAAAGTGTTTTAGTTGGAGGTCAGATGGGGCTAGAAACTAACGCCATCTCAGATGCCCCAGCTAAGAAGGCGAAAGGGCATTAATCTTGCCTGGTAAGGTAATTTCCATAAATTTTAGAGGTAAAAATGAAAACAAGACGTGATTTCATCAAGATGTCAGCTGTAGCTGGAACGGCTTTAGCTGGTACTACAGTGGCTACTTCTTCATTAGCTCGATTGCCCGACCCGGTAATACAAACATCACCGGACACCGTAAGCCCCATAAAAACAGATGAAAATTCAAATTATAATCCGGTGGTCACACTAAATGGATGGACTTTGCCGTATCGAATGAACGGAGAATTTAAAGAGTTTCATTTGGTTGCAGAACCCGTAGTGCGCGAGCTAGGGCCAGGCATGACAGCTAACTTGTGGGGTTATAATGGCCAGAGCCCGGGCCCGACTATTGAGGTTGTTGAAGGCGACAAAATCCGTATTTATCTAACAAATAAACTACCTGAACATACCAGCATTCACTGGCATGGTCAGCGCCTACCAAATGGTATGGATGGAGTAGCGGGGCTGAATCAAGCAGCAGTGAATCCAGGAAAAACTTTCGTTTATGAATTCCAAGCCAAACGTCCTGGTACATTTATGTACCATCCTCATGCCGATGAGATGACACAAATGGCGATGGGGATGATGGGATTTTGGGTTACTCATCCAAAGAATGATCATCCATGGATAAGTACCGTTGAGAGAGATTATTGCATCTTGCTGAACGCATTTGATATTGTTCCGGGGGCGGAAACTCCGAACATAATGACCATGCTTGACTTTAATTTGTGGGCTTGGAACAGCAGAATATTTCCAGGAATTGCGCCCCTTGTTGCTAGAAAGAATGACCGGGTGAGGGTAAGAGTTGGCAATCTCACGATGACAAACCATCCTATCCATGTGCATGGCATTGAATTTGAAGTAACAGGAACTGATGGAGGTCCAACTAGGCCTGAGAGTCGCTGGAAAGAGGTTACGACTGACATCGCCGTAGGGCAGATGCGACAAATAGAGTTTGTTGCTGACGAAGAGGGCGATTGGGCAATGCACTGTCACAAAAGCCATCACTCTATGAATGCTATGGGACATGATGTGCCAACAATGATTGGCGTTGATCATAGAGGCATTACGGAAAAAATAAGGAAATTAGTTCCAGATTACATGGTAATGGGCGAGCGAGGAATGGCCGATATGACGGAAATGACAATGCCACTTCCTGATAATACTTTGCCAATGATGACAGGAGATGGACCATATGGTTCTGTTGAAATGGGAGGAATGTTCAGCATGCTCAAGGTGCGCTCAGACCTTGCTCCGGATGATTATAGTGACCCAGGTTGGTATAAACATCCAGAAGGTCACCAGGCGTATGAGTATAGTGGCGAATTGCCGGAGGTATCTGAAAGATTTTCACCAGGCAATTCACTGATGGCTCCAAAATCGGAATTGGCGTCAGCGAATTTTAAGGCAGTCAAACCAAATCATCGTAAAAGTTAGCATATAAACAAAAATCTACAGCAGTGTGACGCATGGATCTCTGGATTATTCTCACCCCAATCCTAAAAACATTTTTTTATATTGTTAGCTTATTGGCTTTGGGAACGGTATCTTTTGTGAGACACTTTCACCAGTTCCAGACAGCAGAAAATGCGGAATTCTGCAAAGGTCTTAGCATTAAAGCGTGCAAATTCGGTATAGCCATTTCCGCTGGTTTGGTGTTTTCAGTAGCTGGTAATCTTGGTGGAGAAATTTGGAGCTTATTTGATCCAACTATTTTTAGTATTGCCATCTCCTCTAGAGGTGGAAATGCAGCGTGCTTGGCCCTTTTAGGTTTTGCACTCATCTTGATTGGTAAAAGTTATGAGTCGGGCTCACTTTCCGTGCTTGTTTGGGTCGGCGTCTTATTGTTGTTGGCCTCTTTCATATGGACAGGACATGCCCAAAAAGCCGGTCTTATAGCACAAGGTGTTCTCTCATTACATCTAATCGGAATAGCGTTTTGGCTTGGTTCTTTTTTTCCATTACAACGGATGTGTTCTGCACTCGAAACGGAAAGCTTGTATAAAATAGCAAGCCGATTTGGAACACTTGCTATTTTTTATGTTTGCCTTCTGATTAGCTCTGGTTTGGTTTTTGCTTATATTTTAATTGCCGACCTGTCGCTCCTTTTTAGCACAGTTTATGGAAATGTTTTTTTGCTAAAAATGACTTTTGTTTCCTCACTTCTTGGACTTGGTGCTTTGAATAAATTTAGACTTGTGCCTTTAATCAAAATGAATCCATCGATTGGTGCACAGAGGCTACAGAA
>CABYOG010000085.1 GCA_902520575.1 uncultured SAR116 cluster alpha proteobacterium | reverse complement strand
TGAATGGGGACTGATGCTGGCCTCCAACCCTGTAGATAAGGTCAAGCTACCTTCATCTTTAAGGTCCAGGGAAAGAAGATTAAATACAGGTGAGTTTGACAGGCTTGAGAAAGCTGCACGTCTAACCCAGAATCCACACATTTGGCCAATAGTCGTCTTTGCTATTGAAACAGGCATGAGACGGGGAGAGATACTAGGCATTACATGGGAGTGTGTCGACTTTGATGCTCGCACAGTTCATTTGCCAATTACTAAGAACGGCTCATCGAGAGATGTGCCTCTATCAAGCAAAGCTACGCAGATTTTAAAGGGGCAAACCGAAAGGCAACTCCCCTGCCCTTTCCCAGTCACTGCCAACGCCTTCAGACTTGCTTGGGACAGACTTCGGTCTCGGGCTGAACTGAATGACTTAAGGTTTCATGATCTAAGACATGAAGCCATAAGCAGATTCTTTGAAATGGGGCTATCGATGCCTGAAGTGTCTTTGATATCAGGTCACAAAGACCCGCGGATGCTGTTTAGGTACACCCACATAAAACCAGAGAATGTATTAGCTAAATTGAATTAGGAGTGCCGAGCAAAAAGATACCCCCGATGGGTGACGACAAACACGACTTCAAAAAAAAGGCTGTGAGCAAGAAGGTAGCAAATATCATGGGGGTTCATGAGGTGTTTGAACCAAGCGCAAAGGTTAAGCGTAAACACTGCTGGAATACAGGAGACGAACATGCAAACAGCAATCGTGAATATGTTGAAGGCGGTATTTAGTCTTTTCAAGTCAGAGAAAGATCGCCCTGATAATTTTGTCCAGCTTGCACGAGGCAATGGTGGCGAACATGACTAGATAAACAAACGTGACACCTAGCCGTTAATGCAAGTGGAAAGCGAAGTCTTGCATTTTGGTGGCTAGATGCCACGCTCCTCCCAAATTGCAAACTTCATGCCCTGGTCTTCGGACTGGGGCTTTTTTTTCGACTTATCCACAGAAAAATGCAGGGTAATAAGTTGTAGTATGTGCGGAGGTACAACACAGGACAACAAGAGAAGGTATTGGCTAAATTGAATTAGGGGTCCCGAGCAAAAAGATACCCCCGATGGGTGACGACAAAAATTGATTTCAAAAAGGAGCTAAAGGGTCGATTGGTTGTTGTTGTACTTCGGGACATTTAGCTAAGAAACTTCCTCAAAAAAGGGCGAAATACATAAAAATTGTAATAATTTTGTAACCCCACAAAGTTACTGTTTTTTTTTAGTTGTTTTTTTAAGCCTAGGTACTTAGTTGAACCATACTGAAAAACTAATCGATAACGAAGAAAAGAAGACTCATTTTTTTGATCGTGAACTAAGTTGGCTTAGCTTTAATGAGCGCGTGCTTTCCCAATATTTGCGGCCGGATTTTCCTTTGGGCGAGAAATTAAGGTTTATCGCCATTTCTGCCAACAATCTTGACGAATTCTTTATGGTTAGAATTGCTGGTTTAAGGCAAGTGAAAAAACGCGGTTACTTAACCATACCAGGAAGTGATCAGAGATTAGACGAATTATTGACTAGAGTTATAGACAGAAGTGCAAAACTACGGCTCCAACAGCAGGCAGCTTTTAATTGTATTCTAAGCCAACTCGGCAAGGTTTGTGAAATCACTGATATAAAAAACCTAAACAAGCAGGAACTTCATTGGTTAAACAACCAGTTTTCAGAAAGTATTCTACCGCTGCTGTCACCCACAACTTTAGACCCTATTCATCCATTTCCATTTATCCAAAATAAAGGCAAGGGTCTTTTGTTGGAGCTATTAACTCAAAAAGATGAATTAATACGCGCTGTCATTCGTCTGCCAGATAGTTGCCCAAGATTTATACGAATTTCTGGAGCTTCATTGCGTTTCGTAAAAGTAGAAGATGCAATAACGAAGTTCGTAAATCTGATTTTTCCAAAATATAAAATTAAAAAAGCTGGTATGTTCAGAGTTTTGCGTGACTCTGAGATGCAAATTGATGATGAAGCTTCGGATTTGTTATCCCAATTTGAAAGTAGTTTAAAGAGAAGGCGTCGAGGCGAAATAGTTTCTCTGGTAATCTCTGACAATTTTTCTAAAGCCACCTTAAATTTTCTTAAGCGTGAGATGCGAGCAGATACTTCAGCAATTTATCAAACCAGCGGATTTGTGGGCCTACAGGACGTAGATGAAATTCTAAGGCACCTTCCACAAAAGCTTTTATTTAAAAAATGGAATGCTCGACTTCCTCAAAGAATCATCGATTTCAATCAGGACATATTTGCAGCCATAAAACAAAAGGATCTATTGGTTCATCATCCCTTTGAAGAGTTCGGTGTTGTCATTAAATTGCTTGAACAAGCTGCTAATGACCCAGATGTCCTTGCAATTCGTCAAACGCTTTATCGCACAACCAGCGGCTCACCTATCGCTAAAGCATTAATAAAA
>CABYOG010000084.1 GCA_902520575.1 uncultured SAR116 cluster alpha proteobacterium | reverse complement strand
CACCTGGCATTCGTCACCGTGAAATTAAACACAGTGACGACCTCGAATTGATTGAGATTTGTTCCCCTGCTGAATTTGCAACTAAGTCAACTGACGCGCCCTAATCAGTCAAGTGTCTAATTTTGAATTGTTATAGGCAATTTACAAGATTTTTAGCGTTTGGCGAGGCAAGCAATTTTATGTGGCCACATCATATCGCATAATGTTTTTATATGTTTTTGGCTGAGACCTGTTGTCTGAATGCGATAAAAGCGTGGGCCGGAACCAGTGATTTCAACAATATGTATAGGCAGTTTGGCGAAAAGAGCAGAAAACTTAGTCTCCAGACGCTTTTTTTCTGCTTTGGCATTTTCAAATTGGGCAAAAGCACCCAATTGGGCAATATAATTTCCGGATTTCTGTTCAAGCTGGTTATTTACTGATTGTCCTGGAACCATTAAATTCATAGTTGCTTCCGCTTGCTTTTCCAGTAACTCGGATAATCTTTCGATTGATAGTTTTGCCTTGCTAGATAGGGCTTTTTCATTTGTTTCTGATGGGAACTTTGCCTTTTGATTTTCTTGTTTATTGAGCTGCCCAGTATTTTTAGACATCAACTCAGGAGAAGCAGCAGAAGTTAAAGACTCAAGAACACTTGACTGAGGAAAATCATCTATTCGCTCTCGGTCAGGACGTGGAACAGGGCCGCTAATTTGCACAAGTTTTGTCGGCAATGAGGCATTTAAATTTTTTGTTTTTATTTCAGCATTGTTAGACACAGCACGGGATGGTTCTTGAATTGATGAAACGGGCCTCTGCCCGGGCAGGTTAAGCATTAAGTTACTGCCACCGCCAATGGATAGTTTTAAAGCTTTGCCTGTTGATGATGTTTCTTTATTAAGAGTCTGGTCTGTCTTCACAACAGAACTCTTTGTAGAAACGCTATGTTTCTTTTTTACTTTTAGAGCTGAAGTTTCTTCAGTTGGGCTGTTTTTCGTCTTTAACTGAGTTTCTGGATCGTTTTGAAGCAAATATGCTAGGTCAGGTCTTTGTTTACGAATCATCTCATCACCCTGTTGAAACAGGTTTTTGCACTGGCTGTTCATTAGTGCAATTATCTTACGATCGTTAGTTTCAGTTTTTTCTGGTACGTCTATGTTTTTATGAGATTTATTTTTATGATCGATCATCAGGCTGGACAAAACCCAATCACGATAGCTGGCGATTAGCTCATCGATTTCAGCCTCTGAACTTTCTCGATTCAGTTCCATAAATATAGCCTTCCGGATAACAGCTCCTGCAAATTTTCGCCTTTCCTGCCATAAAGCCCCTAAATCAGGATTAAGAATAGATTGCGTTTCCATCAGTTTTGAAAAGTTCGCACAGATCGCACTTTGTTCAGCCATTTGGCCGTATACTTTCCAAGTTTCAAGCTGCAGTTCAGCCTGCGCTCCGTGAGGCAAAACTGTAAAAAGAGACGTGAAAATTACAAAAATTTTCCGAAATAAGAACATAACTGTGGCTCGTGACTTCGCAGCAACGCTGGATGTGTTCGTAATTAATGCAAAATTAATGCCGTGCAGCGACATATCATCCATTCTGGTCAAATTGGATCGCATCACGTGCAGCTCGTAATAGGGCGCGTGCCTTATTCTGGCATTCTTCAAATTCAGATTGCTCAACTGAATCATAGACAATGCCTGCGCCCGCCTGAACATGCATCTTATTGTTTTTTATAACAGCGGTGCGTAAGGCAATACAACTATCCATTTCACCTGCAGCACTGATGTAACCTATAGCACCGGCATAAATACCGCGCCGGTCCACCTCCAGTTCATCTATAATTTCCATAGCTCTGATTTTTGGCGCACCAGAGACGGTTCCTGCTGGAAATCCTGCAACAAGTGCATCAATAACATCGCATTCTGGTCTGATTTTACCCCGAACCTCGGATGCGATATGCATAACATGGCTGTAAAATTCAATCTCAAAATTTGAAACAACCCGAACTGTTCCAGGTTGTGCAACACGGCCAACATCGTTTCGGCCTAAATCAAGTAACATCAGGTGCTCTGCTCGCTCTTTGACGTCTGACAGCAGGTCGGCTGCATTTTTCTTATCCTCTTCCTCATTCTGGCCACGTGGACGTGTGCCTGCAATTGGCCTGATGGTAAGCTCATCATCACGCAGCCGCACCAGGATTTCAGGACTCGAACCAACAATCGCTACTTCTCCTAGGTTAAAATGAAACAGGAAGGGGGATGGGTTCAGCCTTCTTAAGCTACGGTAAAGTGCAAAAGAGGGCAGGTTGAACGGAATTGTAAATCTTTGTGAGAGAACAACCTGAAAAATGTCACCTGATTTTATATATTCTTTTGCCTTACGAACCATTGTAAAAAACCTGTTTTTAGACAGATTGCTCTGAGGTGTACTGACATCAACATGATCAGGGACAGCTGGTATCAAGGGTAGCGGGGCCTGAAGACTAGATTCAATCAAATCAAGTTCATAATTAGCTGTGTTCCATGCACTTT
>CABYOG010000083.1 GCA_902520575.1 uncultured SAR116 cluster alpha proteobacterium | reverse complement strand
AAGATGACTTTCTGTGAGTCTTGAGGAGCTTCTAGTTAACAGGTGTCAAACTTACTGTTGCGGCTCATCAGCTGACACTGACACTTCTTTTCGATTACGGCGTTGTTTACACATCTGCTTCATAGCTAACATGGCAGCCGCGCCAATCACCATTCCGGAAATCAGGTTCAGTTTTGCTGTTAAGAACATGCTTATCTCCATCAGACAATATAAATTGCTTATAAGTTAAAACAGGCTGAGTCAGCCATCATTAAAATTCTTCAAGCCTCGAAAGCCCGACACATACAGAGTTGTGTTTGCCCGGGGGTCATAGGTTTTGCTCCCAAGGGGTATACCCCGCTGTCCTACCCAGCGAGGCCCATTTTCACCCCATATGCCCTACTTAGTGTTTAGCTGATGCTCGACGACTGTTTTATTGTCGCACCATTGCTATAAATGCATCACCCCTGTCCAACCATCAGGCTAAACACGAGGGATTGCGCGGGGTTTACAGGAAGTAATGGTAAGGCTGAGCGGCCTTTTACATTTCTGTAACTGTGCCATTGAGCCTTCACTTACCATTTAAAGTCATAAATGCTGTGGGCAGCATCAATTTGGAAGGTGGTTTGGAAAGTTGGAAAAGCTTGAACACCCTCATACTTTCCAGTGCCGTTAACTAAGTTTCCTTTCCCGATTCCTGTACTTGGGTCTACTGATGCAGTCCAAACAGTGGCATCTCCATCTGGGTCTATTGACTCACAAACGCCATTTATTGATGAAGGGGCTTGCTCGCCAGCGGCTATCATCATAGTAAAATGACAAGTTGCCATAGCTGCGGTTGGCCAACCCTCAGGTGCATTCTGATACTGCCAAAAATCTTCATTTATCATATGAATAATTGACCCAGTTTTGCCTTCAAGGGTTGTTGAAGAAATATTGCTAGAAAAACCCTGACCATTATAATGACCGTCAGCGAGTGCAGCTGAACTTGTCACTACAGAGAAAATTACTGCAATTGCACGAGTGATACTATTTTTCATTTGGTTTTCCTTTTTATTAAAGTACTGATTGGTATTTAACAGTCTAACTTTATTGATTCATTGTAAAGAAAGTTTTTTAAACTCGTATAGCCCATCCGTAAGGTGGGTCACATAATGTGTAATCACTCGCATGGTATATGTAGTTAAGTGACACATAGAAGGTGTATTTATAGAGCAAGGAGGTGAGACCCCGCTGTCCTACCCAGCGAGGCCCATTTTTCCCCCGTTTTTTACCTAGTGTTCGCCTGATAGGCGACTACTGCTTTATTGTCGCACTATTGGCTTGAAAAGCCCCACCGGAAGACCAACGAGGCTTGATGAAAAACGAAGTACATATAGGGAGGTATGTAATTTCTTTTATTTATTCGTGTTCATCCCCAGCTCCTCTGGCGAGCTGAGCAAAACTATTGGGGCGGTATTGCGCTACCTTGAACGTGGCAACTGTAACTACAACACCGGCTATTAGAAAAGCATGAGCAACTGCGCTAATTCCGAACACAGTCATAGACCCAATGCTCATAGAAAAGATGATACACCACATCCACGCAAGAAACTGCATCACTATGTGTCGTGTTTGCAAATCATCGATATGTCTAAGTGGGTTTATTCTGTGGTCCATTACCCCATTCCACATATTTGCGATTACTTTTTGCATTTTCGGTCTCCCAGTAAAAAGAACGTATAGGCCAGCCTTTTGTGCTTTGGTTCAATCATTAGAAAATCTAACATAGTCGAGTATTGGAGAATGTTACAAAAGTGTGACACTGAGCCGTTACTCTATTGTGGAATGAGCAACATAGGAGTGGCTCAGGTCACTTCTCCCTGATTGCAAACTCCATGCCTTACTGGTTATCCAGTGAGGCTTTTTTGCTAAAAATGAGTATGGGAAAGAGCAATTGTCATAGGGTTTTAATAAATCACTGGCATTAAGGTATTGTCACTAGCATGGACGTGATGAAATTAAGGTAGCGTCCAGGCCATCATCTTTCGATTTCCCGTGACAAGCTAGAGCCTCGCAGTGTTCTCCTCCCTTTATTTTCTGCGGGGCTTTTGTTTGTCAGTGTCATAAATTTTTAATAAAACTCTTGTACCTTTTTAGTATTAAAGTCACATTAACTGATGCCCCGTAAAAGCCTTCCCAGACTTTCTGCGGGGCTTTTTTTGGCTGCAAGCGTTGACTTTCACTTTACAAAGGGTTTTGATAATTCTTGAATTGTAAAAGGAATTCAAGAAGATGATAGCGCGCTATATTGATTGGGAGAAAAGACAAATAAACTGGTGGAAGAAAACACTTGGAATTTCAGACCACGGGGTTGCATGGATTTCTTTCATCAAGGGTATTCTGGTAGGTGGTCTGGCATACCATTTCTTCATATCATCATGAAAAAACTTACCATCGTACTATTGGAATTTATTAATAAGCGTAAGTAGCCAGCCATACGATTGACAGTAATTCACGGTTTTTAGATTTGCCGATTCATACTCACAGAGAGCCATC
>CABYOG010000082.1 GCA_902520575.1 uncultured SAR116 cluster alpha proteobacterium | reverse complement strand
AGTAACTCCGAGGCGAAGCCTGAACCGGCTGTAAATATATTCAGGAAAACGCGTGTGATAAGCTGTAGTGAACTTGACCCCGTTGCGCTTTGCAAAATTTCGAGCTGATATGCCCAGTGGTCCCTCTGTAGCAATGTGAATAAAATCAGGTGAAATATTGCGAATAAATTTTGCTACTTTGCTCCCAGGCAAAACTGAGAGTTTAATTTCAGGGTAGGTTGGGCAAGGAATGGTAAAAAAACCTTCTGGTGTTAGCATAAACACCTCATAGCCCAGTGCGCTCAAATCCTCACGCGTCTGGGATAATGTTCTCACCACGCCGTTTACTTGAGGATACCAAGCATCAGTTACTATCAAGACTTTTTGTTTATTTTCAGGAGACGTCATTCGACCGCAACAACATTAGTTGGGTGGCTTATCGTTGTCTTTAGTTCAGTAATATTAGCCCAATTAATGATTTCCATTTGGCCATCATGATGCTCAACCAAGGCAGTAATACTCTCGACCCAATCTCCGTCATTAAAATATTTGATACCGTCGATTTCCCGAATTTCAGCTTTATGAATATGTCCACAGATTACGCCAGAACATCCACGTCGACGAGCCTCTTTGACCATGGCAGTTTCAAAAGCCGAAATAAAGGAAACAGCTGATTTCACCTTAAGTTTGAGATACTGTGAAAAAGACCAGTAAGGCATATTCAATAGCCGCCGAAAACCGTTAACCAAACGGTTAACTCGGAGAAGATTGACATAGGCATAATCACCGATATAAGCAAGCCAACGGGCATGTTTGATAACGTTGTCAAACAGGTCGCCATGCACGATCCAATATTTTTCCCCTTTGATTGTGTGGTGTATATAATCCATGTGTATTTCCACCTCACCAAAAGTATAGTCGATATATTCACGAGCAGCTTCGTCATGATTGCCAGGGATATAAATTACTTTGGTGCCATTTCGGGCTTTGCGAAGAATTTTTTGAATTACATCATTGTGTTTCTGAGGCCAAAAGAAACGCTTCTTAAGTTGCCATCCATCAATAATGTCACCGACAAGATAGAGAGTATCGCATTGCGTATGTTTTAAGAAATGCAGCAATGCTTCAACTTGTGCGCCAGACGTCCCAAGATGGACATCAGAAATCCAAATTGTTCGAAATAGAAAGTTTGGATGTGAAAGGTCGTTCACTATTCCGTCTTTTTTTTCAAACATTGATAATACAAAAACGTTAATAAGCCTCCAAAGTTTCAGAAATGTTAAATCAATATGACATTCATATTACTTTTCCTATTACTACTAATGCAGGCAGGGAAGATTGAACTTGAGACACTCCCATTTTACATCAGCCACTCTTCAAACAATGCTCTCATCCTCGTGGAAGGAAGATAAAGAGTAATAGGCTCTCCTTTCCTCACTCTCGACCTCCAGACCCACTGGATAAGCTCAGTGAGTGCATAAGCGTCTGCAAACTCTTTGGAGCAAGTTCCTAACCATTTGGTGACATATGGGTTTGGGTGCTGGTCATAGAGGTAAATGAGATGCGAGCAGTGAGCGTAAAGATTTGTCCCTCTGGTCTTATTGGATATCCAGTTCGCTTCCCAAAGACGTGAGTTTTTGGCTAAGGGAACAGGTTTGTAATCATTGTCATTTGCTGCCTTTCTTGTAACCTCTATTTTCCAAGCATCTTTTACACAGGTTATGAGGATGTTATTGGCATCAACACCCTGAAGCTTTCTTCCTCTTAGGTTCTTAAGTGCAGTGGTAATCTTTGAGCAGTATGCTTTGTCTCTCATTCCGACCTTTTGCTTGTTAAACGATAATTTAATTTCAGGTTCTTTTGATGAAGAAATTGCACTTATATCATCAACCGTGATTAGACTAGCTGCTTGCAGCCTAAACGCCTCTTCTAGGTCGTCATCTCGCTCAATAAGGAATTTCAAACCAAGTTTACGAAGGTAGGCTAAAAGCATTGAGCCTTCTGCCTTATAAGTCATAATTGTGACCGACAAACCAGCCTCCAGAAGAGATTGGTGTAAAACTCTCAAGAACGCTGTTCCATCTTGAAGGTAAAGACAATCTGTCATTGCAGACTTCAGTATCTTGGAGCTGAGTGTGTCAGAGACGGTATTTTGGTCATCAATCCATCTCTGCGTTGGCCTTACGAGACCACTACCTTTATCAACAACCATAAAACCGGTATCAATGTAGAAGGTGTCGATGGATATTTTAGATTTTTCTACTTCTCCATCTATGACGGTAGGAACCTCATCGATGATGATGTGGTAGTTGTCTAAAAGTCCCGCTTTGACTAAAGGCACTAGGTCCTCATAGAGTTGGTGGGTCGATACAACATTACGACCTTTGACAATATGAGCTTCTAAGCTGGAATATTTTGTGCCCTGTTTAGTGTCGTATTCGTCAGGCTGAACAAATTCTACCTCCTTCGACTCTTCAACTATTCTGTCGACCTCAGATAACAGAGGCACGATGACCAAGTATTTATCTTGGTTATTGAAGTTGTTAATCATCGCTGTTGTCTTGCCACTACCGCACGGCTTATCGATTA
>CABYOG010000081.1 GCA_902520575.1 uncultured SAR116 cluster alpha proteobacterium | reverse complement strand
TAGCAAGAGAACTAAATTTTTCTTTGAATTCGATTATTGAGGAAGCATCCATATGAGAAAAGACATCGTCAATTATCAAAACTTTTGGATTTCTGATTAAAGCTCGAGCGATAGACAACTTAATTTTAAAATCTTGGGTCCAGATTTCCTGAACATGTTCAATGTCGCTATCAAGTGAAATTTGCAACTCTTTCATAGATTCAGTCAGGTTTGCCATCTCACAAGACCACATGATCCGATCATTGTTAGCATTAGGCAAAACCTGTTGGAAATTATCTCTGATGGTTCCCGAAAAGAAATGATTCGTTCTGTCAACCAGAGAAATATTGGCTCGCAGATGCTGAAGATTAAAAGTTGAAATATCATTACCATCGATAAAAATAGAACCAGAGCTTGCTGGAAATAGCCCTTGTATTAGCTGAACAGTTGTCGAAGCGGTTACGGCATTAGGCGAACAGATACCAACAGTTTCATGAATGTCTATTGCAAATGATGCGTCTTCTAAGAGTGAAATGCTTGAGTCCTTAGCGAAGGAAACATCCTTAAATACAACATTACCCAAGATATCATGGAAATTACCAGACTTTGTATTTTCTGAGGAAAGATTGGCCGTATCTGCTACTGAAGATATTAAAGCAGACAATTTCTTCACCTCTCCTGGAAATTCCACCAAAGCTTGGGCAGGCCTAAAAATTTTGCCTATCAGCATATTTACGCCAATTAAAACCCCAGCAGAAAGTGTTCCAGCAAAAACCAAATTCACCCCTATAAAGAGGACAACAACAGTGAGAACATTATTAATTAAAGTGCCAATTTCAGATAAAAATGTATTCCCAGACAAATTTTTGTCATTTGCTTTCAGAAATTTGCCTTCAATGGCTTTCCATTCCGCTAAGACATCTTTTTCCAACCCAAGCCTTTTTATATCAATGAACCCATCACTCACAGATTTAAGAAGTTCCTGTCTTTGAGATGAAGCCTGTGAAAAATCTTTTGAAACACTTTGAGAGCGCCTGCCATGCAGCGCTGTAATTACAGAATTTAGGAGACAAGCTGCAATAACAACGCTTCCTAATAGAGGACTATAGAAGAGCAAGATTGGCGTAAATACAATAACTGAAATAAAATCGGTAATTATGCCTAAAAATTTGTTGATAATGAGTTGTCTAATATTATTAAGATTTGTTCCTAAATTTGGGAATTGCGCACTTTGCTTTTCAAAGGTAGAGGCTGGCAAATTGATAATTTGCTGGAAAAGCTGAACACCGTATTTGGCCTCAATTTTTGCCGCTGCTAAATTTATGATTGAAGTTTTATAGTAGCTTAGAAAAAAGTTAAATACGTGAGCAATTAAAACGCCAGAAGCGATCACATAAAGGGTAGAATAGCTCTCATAATTAACTACTTTATCCAAAACAATAATCAGAAAAATTATGGGCGCAAGACCAAATAAGTTAATAAAGATTATAATTAGTGTTAGCTGAAGAGCGAGCATTTTGTCGGCTAACACTTCATCAAGAATTGCCGACAGATTAAATGTGCCAGTTTGGCTTTCTAATTTCTTGGATTTCTTGAAAATAAAGCCCGTGCCCGACCAGAGTTCTTGAAATGATTTTAGATCAATAATTTCTGGTTTTGGGTTTGAAGCTTTTGGGTCAATAAATGTGATGTTTAGGTCATCATTTTCGCCACTTGCTACTTTTATAACTATCACAAAGCGACCATTGTTGAGGTGTGCCAACAATGGTTGCTTTACAATAGTTTCGCTTAATCCGGTTATATTTGTTTTTACTGCGCGGCAGAGAATTAAATGTTCTGATGAAAGATTTTTAATTTCGCGAAAAGTTAGTTCTCTCTCATCAACACCTTTTATCTTGCTGAATTGCTGTTCCCCGAGTTCTACGCCGAGTCTTCGGAATATAATTTGAAGCCCTAAGGCACCGGAGAGCATTGAACTAAACCCTTAAATAAAAAACCGACACTAGTGATAGTAATCTAGTGTCGGTTTATGATGCAAGTCAGTTTATTTAAATTACATCATTTGGTTCGTCTTGCGAAGGCTCTCCGCCAGCGGTATCACCCATGTCTTCTGGCATATCAGGAGCCTGCTCAGCCATACCTGCGGCCGCTGTCGCATCAATGGCGGTTACAGCTGCATCAAGCCCAGGATCAACAGGCATTCCGCCTGGGTCACCCGGTGCTCCAGGCATATCACCCATCGGATCGTTCATTGGAGGCATACCATCCATCGGTGGTTGTCCCATTGGAATATCCGTTTGGGCTCCTCCCCAACCTCCATCAGCAGGGCCACCACCGAAATCCATATTTCCTAGAGGTGGATACATGTCTGGCGGCATTGCAGACCAAGCGTCTGGTGGCATCATACCCATTTGGTCACCCGTCATAGCTCCCATGCAATCTGGTGGCATCATCCCCATATGGTCTCCAGTCATACCGCCCATACATCCGGGTGGCATCATTTCCATGTGACCTGGGCTCATACCCCCCATACATCCGGGTGGCATCATTTCCATGTGGCCAGGACCCATACCACCCATCGCTTCTGGAGGCATCATTTCCATATGGCCGGCTGTCA
>CABYOG010000080.1 GCA_902520575.1 uncultured SAR116 cluster alpha proteobacterium | reverse complement strand
AATTGATTCACAAGTGGCGATCATAGTGACGCCGAGAATCATATTATTACAGATCTTTACCGCTTGTCCGGCACCAGCTGCACCAACATGAACCGCTTTATTGCCCATCACGGTAAACAGTGGTTCTGCGATTGCGAAGGCTTTGCTCGTGCCGCCGACCATAAAGGTCAAGGTGCCTGCAGCCGCTCCTGAAATGCCCCCGGATACCGGTGCATCCAGCATATCAATATCTGTAGCTGCCATCTGCGCAGCAACTGATTTAGCTGTATCCACATCAACTGTAGAGCAATCCAAAAACACCGCATCCTTCTTCAGGCATTGCTGAATTTCATCTGCTACCTTCTGTAGAATAGATCCGTTTGGCAGCATGGTGATGACAAGATCACAGCCCAATACACAAGAGGGTGCATCCGAGCAGCTTGTGACACCTTCTACAGTCACATCTGTCACATCAAATCCGACCACTTCATATCCGGCATTTGCCAGATTTGCCGCCATAGGGGCGCCCATATTACCCAGCCCAATAAACCCGATTTTCATAGCCCGTCTCCTGTTGCTAAAAAGGTATGTGTAAAGGCGGTAGGTGCTAGCATCTCGTCAATCAGCCCTTTGGGCACTTCACTGGCTGTTTTATATTGCCAGTCAGGTTTCTTGTCTTTGTCGATCAGCATCGCGCGCGTGCCTTCCAGAAATTCACCCTGTTGCATAGCCCGGCTGGTAAAGCGATATTCCATTTCCAGAGCCTGTTGAAAAGTACAGTCAGGCCCTAACCTGTCAAGCATGGCGTCAACAGCCATCATAGATAGAGGAGCATTTTTAGCCAACGCGCTGGTGATTATCTGTGCCAGTTCGCCCATGCCTTTAGCCTGTTCCGCTGCTATCTGGTCTGAATCAAAATGCGTGAATATTTGGTCAATTTCAATTTGCATTGTGGCAAGTTGGCTGTGGCCTGCATTATCTATAAAGCTAGATAGAGGATCTGGTGTGCCCGCGCTCACCAGTTCTTCTATCACTTTACTCCACCTGTCTTCGGCAATAAAGCTGTCAGCAAAACCTGCATGCAGCGCATCAGCCGCGTTCATCCGGTAACCTGTGATCCCCAAAAACCGGCCAGTAAGGCCAGGAGCACGGGCCAGAAGATAGCTGCCGCCAACATCAGGCACCAGGCCTATAGCGCATTCTGGCATTGCCATCTTCGTTGTGTTGCCCACAATACGGTGGCTGCCATGACAAGAAATGCCAACACCCCCGCCCATGACATAGCCCTGGAGAAAGCCAATATAGGGTTTGGGATAATGATGAATCAGGCTGTTCAGCTTGTATTCTTCACGCCAGAAGGCCTGAACATCTGTAAAGTCGCCAGCTCGCCCTTTATGGTAAAGTTTTGCAATATCACCACCCGCACAAAAGGCTTTCTCGCCTTCAGCATCAATGATGACCTGGCTCACTTTTTCGTCATTCTTCCAGGCCATTAAGGCCGCTTCCAATCTCTCACACATCTCATGGGTGAGGGCGTTCAAGGCTTTAGGCCGGCGCAAGGTTATGCGGCCGGTTGACTGTTCAATGCGGCAGTCAATCTGGCTCATCTATCGCGCTCCGCCAGCAACGACCGGCTGATAATCACGCGCATAATTTCGTTTGTGCCTTCCAGTATCTGATGCACCCGCAGGTCACGCACAATTTTTTCAAGCCCATAATCTGCAAGATAGCCATATCCGCCATGGATCTGTAGCGCCTGGTTGGCCACATCAAAACAGGTATCAGTGACAAATTGTTTGGCCATAGCACAGGACCGTGTGGCATCTGCAGACCTGTTATCCAGTTTCCACGCAGCCTGACGAAGAAATGTGCGGGCAGCTTCCAGTTGTGTGAACATATCCGCCAGTTTGAATTGCAAAGACTGGAATTGGTCAATGGATTTGCCAAATGCCTGTCTGTCCTTTGCATATATCAGGGCCTTGTCGTAGGCCATCTGTGCCCCGCCAAGGGCAGCGGCTGCGATATTCAGGCGTCCACCATCCAGTCCCTTCATTGCATAGGAAAAGCCTTCTCCTTCCTCGCCAAGAAGATTTTGAGAAGGGACGGCACAATTATCCATAATGACCTGAGCTGTCGGCTGACCGCGCCAGCCCATTTTTTGTTCTGCCGCGCCAAAGGACAAGCCATCAGCATCACTGTCAACAAGCAGTGCAGATATGCCTTTTGGGGTGTCATCGCCTGTCCGGCACATTACAATATACAGGTCAGAATAATTGCCGCCTGAAATAAAGGATTTGGTGCCGGTCACCTGATAGCCTTCATTGGTTCGCACGGCTTTTGTTTTTAGCGCAGCAGCATCAGACCCGGACCCGGGCTCAGTCAGACAGTATGAGCCAATTTTTTTCATCGAACATAAATCGGCAAGATAGGTTTCACGTAACTCATCACTGCCAAAAGAGGAAACCATCCACGCAACCATATTGTGAATGGACAAAAAGCTAGATACGGATGGGCATCCCATTGCCAGCGCCTCAAACACTAACGTGGCATCCAGTCGGCTGAGGCCGGAACCGCCATGTGCCTCAGGCACATAAATTGACGCCAGACCCAGTTCGGCAG
>CABYOG010000079.1 GCA_902520575.1 uncultured SAR116 cluster alpha proteobacterium | reverse complement strand
GCAAACATCCGTTTGGCAACATTAATATTGCGCAAAGCTCTTACCCCAGCTTATAACGTCGCATGACTGATATCTTGTCATTGACAATACCATTTTTTGGAATAATTCTGCTCGGCAGTCTGACAAGACTTCGCGGCTGGTTTTCGGCTGCAGATGGTCGTATGATCTCAAGGTACGTGTTTTATGTTGTACTGCCGCCCTTCATGTTTGTGGCAATCACTGCACAGCCATTAAATGATATATTCAATCCTGAATTTACCCTGCGTTATGAGCTTGTCACGCTGACACTTTTCATTATGGCTTTTATGGTCAGCCGTCTCATTCTTAAATTAAAACGTAATGAAGCTAGCCTTTTCAGCCTGAATGCTTGCTATCCAAATTATGGGTACATCGGCGTGCCGTTAGCCTTATTGGCATTTGGTGAAGATGCTGCTGTGCCCATGGCGGTGATACTGGTTGTGAATAACATGGTTTTGGTGTTTCTGGTCGCCTTGTTTACACACGACGCAAATGAAAGCTCTTCTGGGCATGTGCTTTTAAAGACACTAGCGTCTTTGTTGAAGAACCCTTTGCTGATGTCTGTTTTTGTCGCAATAGCTTTTTCGGCAAGTGGGTTGACGATGCCTGCCATGCCAGCATTATTTCTGGACCTGCTAGCTGGTGCAGCTGCACCTACCGCGCTTTTTGCTCTTGGTATAGCACTTGTCGGCCAGCCTGTCCGTGCCGCTTGGAGTGAATTAACAGCGCTCACCCTGTTGAAATTATTTGTACATCCGCTGATGATGGCGCTTGTATTCCTGAGCTTTCCAGCAATTGGCCCACAGCCCTTTGACCCGCTGTGGATAAAAATTGCGCTGATCTTTAGCTGTCTTCCAATTGCCGCAAATGTGTTTAATCTGGCAGAATTCTATGGTGCCTACGGCGGCCGGACAGCAACATCAATTATGATCACGACCTTAATGGCCAGTGTCAGCGTACCTGCGATTATGTATCTTACCTTTATACTGATCCCAAGTTGATGAACCGTTTAAAAAGGGGCAGGAGGGTAAGCCCCCTCTTCTTCGCCCTATTCTCTGAACTTACTTTGGTTTCAGTTTTGACCACAAGTAAGGAATGCCCAACGCAGCAATAATCAGCTTCAACGCATCTCCATACAAAAAGGGCAGCAACCCGAACTGAACAGCCTTATCCCATCCAATGAGCGACGTTAGCCAAGCTACCCCAAGCAGATAGATGATGACATTCCCCATCAGCATAGCCGCTGCTGCAGTGGCCCAACTACGTGTCCATCCTCGTTCCGCCAGCGCGCCCAGAACAACTGCTGCCGCGAAGAACCCAGCAAGATAACCGCCTGTTGGCCCCATCATATAAGCCATGCCTGCACCGCCGGCAAAAACAGGTAAACCAATAAACCCTGCTGCTAGATAGCCTAGCAATGTTGCACCACCAAGACGGACACCATAAGTCATGCCTATACCAAGAACGATCAGAGTCTGCATTGTGAGAGGCACTGGATAAAATGGAATCTTGATATGCGCTGATGCGCTCAAAAGAGCGATACCGGCAAGCACAGCCATAAGCTGATTAGCAGCTGAATCTGTCAGCTGTGGGACCAGTGACGGACGCACTTGCGTCAACTTAAAATCAGGAGCCTGAAACATATGTCTGTTTTCCTTTTTTATAGGGATTAGTCAGATTGATTTTCCCCCTTACGGAAAAATCGGCTGTTTCTTGTTTTAAAACAGCATAGAACATGTCTATTTTGAAAATCAATAATCGCTATTGAGAAATTTTACCAGTATAAAACGTATTACATTTAGTTAGCAATCAAGCCGAACAGCATTCAAGCCGAGCTGACGACAGGTCAGATGAGATTTTGTCGCTTAATCGCTTGTGATGATTTATTGGGATATTACCTATGGTTTCACAATTTTTTAAACTTCAGCAGCATGGGGTGAGCGTCCGTTCTGAGCTGTTTGCTGGGTTAAGCACTTTTCTAACTATGGCGTTCATCATTGCAGTGAATCCTGCAATTTTGTCTGATGCAGGCATTGATTTTGGGGCGGCTTTTGTGGCGACCATACTTGCCACCATATTGGGTACGCTGATTATGGGTTTGTATGCAAAATGGCCTGTGGCCGTTGCGCCTGGCATGGGGCTAAATGCTTACTTTGCTTATGTTGTGGTCCTTGGCTATGGTCTCAGCTGGCAGCAGGCACTGGCTGCCGTATTTATGTCTTCTGTCGCTTTCTTCATTTTTTCTCTCAGTCGCGCACGCGCCTGGATGATCTTGTCTATCCCGGCAGCACTACAGATTGCGATTACAGCAGGTATTGGCTTATTTCTGGCAATGATTGGGCTCACAGGGGCGGGTATTATTGTTGACAATCCAGATACACTGGTTGGGCTCGGCCCCCTGAACACCGCTGAAACCGGATTGGCTGTCCTTGGCCTTATCATAATGGCAGGTTTGGCTCATCGCGGGTTCAAAAGTGGAATTCTTCTGACGATTTTAGGGTTAAGCATCATCGGCTGGGTGACAGGGCTGGCTGAATTTGGTGGTGTCGTCTCGGCACCACCATTGAACAGCGCAGCATTTCAACTTGATTTTTCCGCGCTTGCCACATCTGCCTTTTTATCTGTTGTATTTGT
>CABYOG010000078.1 GCA_902520575.1 uncultured SAR116 cluster alpha proteobacterium | reverse complement strand
CAGCAGGCAACATTGTTGGAGGAAAAACAATGGAAACAAAAAAGCAGGATGTTGGGCAAACTGGTCGCCGTGACTTTCTGAAACTGTCAGCTCTTGGGGCGGCAGCAGCAGGAACTGTCATTACGGCCGGAAGTGCAACAGCTGATGAAGCAAAGACTGTATCAGGGTCAGGTTACCGTGAAACAGAACACGTAAAGACTTTTTACGAAACAGCTCGGTTTTGAGTAAGTTTTTGAAAAAGTTTAATCAGTCTTAACCAAGTTTAGGAGGAAGACATGCTCAGGAAGAAGACGTCAGGGGTTGCGAATGGCCCCCTCTCATCATCTTTCATTGGCAAGGCAGCCGAAAAGGTTGTTGATCGCCGTGCGTTTTTGCGCGGTTCCGGTCTTGCCATTGGCGGAATCGCTGCTGCATCTGCGCTTGTGGGCGCAAATGTAAAGCCAGCACAAGCTGTAACAGCAGGTGGTGCAGCGGAAATAAAGAAGACTGTGTGTACTCACTGCTCTGTGGGTTGCTCAGTGATAGCTGAGGTCAACAATGGTGTTTGGACTGGCCAAGAGCCAGGCTGGGACAGCCCAATCAATTTGGGCGCGCATTGTGCAAAAGGCGCATCTGTGCGGGAAACCGCTTCGGGTGAACGCCGGCTGAAATATCCAATGAAGCTAGTCGGTGGAAAATGGTCTCGCATGAGTTGGGACGAAGCCATCAATGAGATTGGCGACAAGATGGAAGACATTCGTGGAAAGTCTGGACCAGATTCAGTATACTGGCTCGGTTCTGCGAAACACAGTAATGAACAGGCTTATTTGTTCCGGAAGTTTTACGCTTATTGGGGAACAAATAACGGAGACCATCAGGCTCGTATTTGTCATTCAACCACAGTTGCAGGTGTTGCAAATACCTGGGGCTACGGCGCCATGACAAACTCCTATAATGACATCCACAATTCACGTGCGATATTCGTCATTGGGGGAAATCCTGCTGAAGCTCACCCAGTATCTTTGCTTCACATTCTAAAAGCAAAAGAGCAGAATAATGCTCCTTTGATTATTTGTGATCCACGTTTCACCAGAACAGCAGCTCATGCTGATGAATATGTGCGCTTCCGTCCTGGAACAGACGTTGGTCTGATTTGGGGCATCATGTGGCATATCTTCGAGAATGGATGGGAAGATAAGGAATTCATCCGTCAGCGTGTATATGGCATGGATGATGTCATGGATGAAGTGAAAAAATGGACTCCAGAAGAGACTGAACGTGTCACGGGTGTTCCAGGTTCACAGTTGAAGCGTGTTGCACAAACCATGGCGAATAATCGTCCCGGAACGTTTATTTGGTGTATGGGTGGAACACAGCACACAAATGGTAACAACAACACTCGTGCCTATTGTGCGCTTCAGCTTGCTCTTGGAAACATGGGAACTGCCGGTGGTGGTGCCAATATCTTCCGCGGTCACGATAACGTTCAGGGCGCAACAGACTTCTGTGTTCTCTCGCACTCACTGCCTGGCTATTATGGCCTATCAGCAGGAGCTTGGAAGCACTGGTCACGTGTCTGGGGCGAAGATTATGACTGGATCAAGGGACGTTTTGATACAATAAAGGGTTCTGATGGCAAAGAGAAAAGCCTTATGAACTTGAAGGGAATTCCTGTTTCACGTTGGATTGACGGTGTGCTTGAAGATAAAGAGAACATCGATCAGCCAGACAACGTTCGGGCAATGGTGTTCTGGGGCCACGCTCCAAACTCTCAGACAAGACAGCTAGAAATGAAGCAGGCAATGGAAAAATTAGACCTAATGGTTGTAATTGATCCTTTCCCAACAGTATCTGCAGTTCTTTCTGACCGGACTGATGGTGTTTACTTGTTGCCGGCGTCGACTCAGTATGAGACCTACGGTTCGGTGACAGCATCTAATCGTTCGTTGCAGTGGCGTGAAAAGGTAATCGATCCGTCATTTGACTCTCTGCCTGACCATGTAATCATGTATAAGTTCGCAAAGAAATTTGGCTTTGCTGATCGCATGTTCCGGAACATCACAATTAACGGTGAAGAGCCGTTGGTAGAGGATGTTACCCGGGAGTTCAACAAAGGAATGTGGACAATCGGTTATACCGGCCAATCTCCTGAGCGATTAAAGCTGCATATGGAGAACCAACACACCTTTGATCGAACAACTTTGCAGGCTATTGGTGGACCAGCTGATGGCGACTACTACGGCTTGCCTTGGCCATGCTGGGGTACGGCTGATATGGGTCATCCTGGCACTCCTCTCTTGTATGATACATCCAAGCCAGTTGCAGAAGGTGGTTTGTGCTTCCGTGCCCGTTTTGGTGTGGAACATGAAGGCACTAATCTGCTGGCTGAGGGGTCATACCCTGTTGGTTCAGAAATCAAGGATGGCTATCCCGAGTTTAATATGGCCATGCTCAAAAAACTGGGCTGGGACGGCGATTTGTCTGCAGATGAAAAAGCAGCAATCAAAAAAGTTGCCGGTGATAAGACAAATTGGAAGACTGACTTGTCCGGTGGTATTCAAAGGGTTGCAATCAAGCATGGTTGTGCGCCGTTTGGAAATGCAAAGGCAAGGGTCAAGGTTTGGACTTTCCCAGATCCAATTCCGTTGCATCGTGAGCCTCTTTATACAAACCGTCGTGATCTGGTTGCCGACTAT
>CABYOG010000077.1 GCA_902520575.1 uncultured SAR116 cluster alpha proteobacterium | reverse complement strand
CCGGGCACAGGAATAAAATCACCATCCATCATACGTCCTACGGCATCCACAAAATAAGCCTGTTCTTCGGCACGATTGCCTAAGGAGCGACTGCCCATACCTAAAGACATTGCTGCATTAGCTTTCCCATGGGCAACGCGGTGGCGATGAATAGCTGTACCATCCTGATTCAGGCAAATCCGAAGGCTAGCACGATCATCAAGCACCACTATAGCCAAAGGTTTCAAGCCTAGTTCCAAACCTTTTTTTACCGCTTCCTGCGCAATATTAAGGGAAGTATCATAAGTCAGTTTCAACATCATATTCATCCATATTTAGCGACTTGCTTAAGATATATCCGTTCTTGTCGTTTATCCGAAGTTGTAGGGAATGTTAGCTAGTCAGTTAAAGAACCGCTTTTGATTAACGTAAAAAAGGAATGTTTCAAACAGAAAAACAAGAATGTGTCAGCTCATGGAAAACAAAGTGTTTGAACAATATGCTAGTTGAAAGCTCAAAAAAGCTCTAGAAACCTTGCTACAGCGTCATACACACTGCTTGATCTTTCTAATGAAATAAGACACATTGTCGTTGTAAATTATGGAATTTTGTCTAAATTAGACAAAAGATTTATAAGAATGGCTCAAAGGTCATAATGATGAGGTGATAAGGTGGTGCATCAACACCTACCTAAACCTGTCAGGGGAGTTAGTAGAATGTTGAAACGGACGAGCTTTATTGTTGCAGGCGCAAGTCTGGCTATAATGAGTTGTGCGATTGCTGGAGGCGATCCAGACGCCAACGTGAATGCATCCGGCACTAACAATACTTCTTCTGCGCAAACAACTACTTCAGGTGGTTCAGCGAAAGCCGTAGACAGCAGTCAAGGCACATCGACAGCAGCGAACATGTCAACAAACTCTGGGTCAACTTCTCAGAATGAGGCAAGGGCGGAAGGCGGAAACGAACAGGGATTTGAAGCCGTCGAAAATGATGAACTGGTCATTGACACAAATTCTCTCGCAGACCGAGATGGTATGGGTTCAATTCAAGTTCAATGGCAAATTTCTGATGATGGTGATAATTGGATGGTATTGCCTGGGGCAATTCAGCCGCGATTTGTACCGCGCGATGCGGAAGTCGGAAAATTTCTGCGAGTGCAGATTTCTTACGTAGATGGTCAGGGCAATCCTGAAATGATGATAAGCCCGATGTCACAGCCCGTGCGCAATGTAAATGATAAACCAATGGGCCGACCAGAGTTACGTGGTGAAGCAAAAGAAGACAGCGTTTTAGCGATTGATTCGTCACGAATATCTGACGAAGATGGCCTTGGCTCTTTATCTTATATTTGGCAGCGATCTTCTGAGCGGACAAATTGGGAAAACTTTCCTGATCAATTTAAAGACACAATCCGATTGACCCAAAGTGACGTTGGTTTTAGCTACCGCGCCGTCGTTAGCTATATAGATGGCTTTGGCACACGAGAAACACTCGTTACGGATGCCTCGGAGGTTGTCGCAAATGTTGACAATCCTCTTGAAGGAAAAGTTGTTGTGCGTGGCCAGTCTATTGAAGGGGCTGAGCTGACAGCAAATACTAGCACACTATCTGATTTTGATGGTATTTCCAGTATGAACCTTGCCTGGGAGACATCAACAGACGGACGTACATGGCGCGAACTAGACTATGCGCAGGGCACCCGTAATTTGAACTTAGTGCAGGAGTTAGTTGGAGTACGCGTTCGTGCCCGCGTAAATGTAGTTGACAATTTCGGTGTCGAAACGGTGGCCTATTCTGACGCGTCTGATGTCGTGCGTAATGTTAATGACAAGCCGGCTGGTAATATTCTTATTCGCCGGATTTCAAAATAAAGATATAACAAACCTTTCTGTCAGGCCTCGCCCAGCCATGCTGGTATTTTCGACTTGAATGAGAAAAACCCCTTGGTTGCGATTGGCCAGCTGCGGCGATCAAAGTCACGCATAACTAAATGCCAACGCAAATGTTCAAGTAAAGGGTGGCTCCGCAGCCGCTCAAAATTGTTGGACCAAAACCCGACAGGCAGATAGGCCGTGACTAGGTCAAACACTTGATACTGGCGACATAAAACCGAAAGCTGCTCTGCTGCTTGGTCGACCATCTGTACATTATCCATCAAACGCGCTGCCTTACAATCTTCTCCTAGGCTGACCCTGTCTGTACGCTGAAGATTAAAATGCGTTTGTGCCCGTTCCGCGATATCGGCTAGGGCCATCTGTTCTACCTGATCAAGCTCCACTGAACGCATCCAATCACTCCTATCTGGACAGAAATGGTTGCTGAACAGAACAGGCAAGGAAGCCACAACGACCGGCGGGTGAGCCAAAGAAAGTGACTCGGGATGGCCATCTTCAGATGTTAGCAAAAGAAGATAGGGCTTGCCGTTCTCTTTAAGTGCAAGCTGCATAGGGCAAATAATAGGCTGAGCAGCAGGACTTTCTGGCCCATCAACTGCATAAACCTGCTCATTCAACTGTCCGTCTGGGAAAAAGCGGCCCCTTGTGTATTGATCAATGTTATCAGCTCGAGCAGCATAGGCTTTGCCTCTGGTTTGTAGGCCTGCAACCCAACGCCAGCCAAGAGTGTTTGAAGCTGGGTCTCCATCACGCAAATATTTCATGAAAAATTCTGCACCTTGCTGCCAAGGCAATCCAAGCGTGAATATCCAGATAGAGGCAAACCACATCCGCGCATGATTATGCAGATAGCCAGAGTTTTTCAGCTCATCAGTCC
>CABYOG010000076.1 GCA_902520575.1 uncultured SAR116 cluster alpha proteobacterium | reverse complement strand
GACTTTAGGTTAATCTAGTGTGAATATCAGGACGTATCTACTAAATATAGTAACAATGCCTGGTTCGCCACTAGCCCAGGCTTATCAAAAAAGGCAAGAAAATGACAAACCGTTATTTAAGTGAAGCTGTTAATATGCAGTTATTGACAACTTTTCGAACAAGACGACAAAGAAGAAGAGAAACAATTTATAAATTAATTGTGCTGTCAGTGTTTGCATTCATAACCATTAGCTATCTTTTAGCTTAGGTGATTGTGTCTACTCAAAAACTAAATTTATCCTGATGACTAGAGGTCAGTTGTTTCATCTAGTTGAGCAGGCACGGTTTATCGAGTGTTAAACTAGGTCAACCGATGGCCTTGCAGATAAATTTCATGGTGGTTTATGCGGTGTCTAAAAAAAGGTGACGCTGAGCCGTTATTCAGAATGGATAGAAGGTGAGGTTAGCGGCTCAGTGTCTCTCCTCCCAAATGCAAACTTCGTGCCTCACTGGTTTTCCAGTGAGGTGTTTTTTGTCACTACTGTTTTGTGATACAGCTTGAGTATGACTGATTGGCTTGAAGTTTTGGTATACTTTATCGCTGCTGGTATTGGGTAAATACAATGACAAATGTAGTCAACTCGTTAGATAAAGGCACAAAGAATTCACCCGCGCCATTAGCCAACGCTGTAGTAGTGGAAATATTCTTATTGATTCTTGTGATGCTACCCCAGTGGGTAGTTAGTGCGGAGTTTTAAAAGACGACGCATTTTGAATCATAAGAGTCGCAATTGAATCAGCATCAAACCTATAAACAAGGCACCCTAACATTGCCGCAAGTTTTAGCGGTGTTGCGAACAGGTGGCAGAGTGCCACGTTTCCTCCCTTAAGCAAGACTAATGCCCCAGTCACAAGACTGGGGTTTTTTTCTTCATTTGTTTAACCTTAACCCAAATCCCGCGGCTTGATCGCCTTTGATTAGTTAAATTGGCAATCCAGTTTCATTTTTTCTAACGTATAAAATTATATTTAGGGAGACTGGCTAATGGAAATACACTTCCCGCATCTGACGAATGGGGCCCGCACCACACCCAAGCAGCGCAGATCAATCACCCCCAAAAAGCTGCTGAAAACCACAGTTGCACTCGTATTGTGTTCGGCTGCAGTGTTGCTTGCGGCCTGTAATGTTGGTGGTGGCGGATACTGACTTACTTTATGGTGGGATACGAGTGAACCGTCATTATTCAGTCATGGTCTAATATGTTGGGTAAAGCGTGGACACTACCTTATTTTCATCATGCCCACGCTAACGTCCTCCCAAACATTTCATGATGTTACACTTAGCTTGCCATGTTTACAGGGTAAAACGTCTTTAATTTCGCTTCGTGGTATATTGGGCGAAAAAAGGTCAACCGATGATTTTAAAATTCAGGCATTTGGATTTTCTGAAAGTTACCTAAAACGTGCCGTTGGCCTGCTGATTTAATATCAGTTTAGATTAGACAAACGTGGCGACTCCGAGAGGACTCGACCCCCAAGCTGCTTATTAGAAGTCGGCTGCTCTATCAAGTTGCAAAGTCACGGTTTATCTAGTTTTGAACTAGGTCAACTGATGACCCTATCATACCACAGGCGGCAAAAAATGATGCATTGAAAGAACGAGTTATAAGAACACCTGTTATCGCTCTGCAGGGTAGTAAAATAGCTCCTTTGTTGCCGCGAGATACAGCAATGTGCATGAAGCTAGAATTGTTCCAGCATACAGGTTCATTTAAGGCACGTGGCGCATTATTGGGTGTTGATGGGTTGAATGATGAACAGAGGAAAAATGGGGTGGCCACTTTCAGCGGTGGTAATCATGCTTTGGCCGTATCATGGGCATCCCGCCAATGCGGTGTATCTGCTAAAGTCATCATGCCACAGACAGCGGATCCTATTCGGGTCAGCGGTTGTGAGGAGATGGGGGCAGAGATAATACTGACAGATGATATTGCTTCTGCTTCTGAAATTTTGCAGGAGATTGCGAAAGCTGAAAGCCGAACGATACTGCACCCATTCAATGACGTGAACATGGCTTTTGGAGCGGCATCATGTGGTGCGGAATTTATTGAAGATATGCCTGAGGCTGATGTCTTTATTATCCCTGTGGGAGGGGGTGGGTTGATCGCAGGAATGGCGGCTGCAATTAAACACTTTAACCCGGCTATAAAAGTTATCGGTGTAGAGCCACAAGGAGCAAATAGTCTAAGCCGTAGTTTTTTATCTGGTAGGCCCGAATCTCTTGATAAAGTTCAAACAATTGCAGACAGTCTTGGGGCGCCATCAGCACTTGCAGAATCTTTTCAATTGGCGCGTGCTAATGTTGATCAGGTTATTGAAATTGAGGATAAAGTAATGATTCATACCATGCTGCAGATGCGTGACCGGTTAAATCTGTTTGTTGAACCAGCATGTGCAGCGTCTTTAGGCGCCGCTCTTGGCCCACTGCGTGCGGAAATTGCAGGCCAGCGGGTTGGTGTTCTGGCCTGTGGCTCGAATATAAGCGCTTCACGATACACTCATTATACAAAATAATGGAGAATGCATTCGTTTTAGCATGAAAATATATCATAATTCCCCATGTAGTAAATCAAGACAGGCACTGCAATTGATCCGTGTTCAAGGCCTTGAACCTGAAATAATTTTATATCTTGAGTCGCCGCCTACTAAAGCAGAGCTCCGACATATTCCCTAAAAACTTAGGAAAAATGTGGATGATATTCTTCGCAAAGGCGAAGCGGATTGACCTTCTCGTCGCCTATTCCAAAGAAATTGAACGGCCAGTTGTTGTTTCAGGTGCAAAAGCTGTGATTGGCCGCCCATCTGAAACTATATCAGTTTTGTTCTAGAGTAGATTAAGA
>CABYOG010000075.1 GCA_902520575.1 uncultured SAR116 cluster alpha proteobacterium | reverse complement strand
CAGAATGCTGTTGGAAAAATCGATTTATTTGCGGATCCTAGATGTGATTTTTCAAAGGCACTCGGTATCGACCGAGATATGGGCTCTGTCATGGGCATAAGGGCTGCCCGCTGTGCCTTCATCATTGATGATGGCATGATCAATCATGTTTTTATGGAAGAAATTGGTGCGTTTGATGTATCCAGTGTGGAAAACATTCTGGACCATTTGTAGACTGTCGTCCCAAAGGAACTATGTAACCCAGTCAAAGCTCCAGTCTGTCTTTAAACAAGGCAGCCTGCTCGCTGGCTAGCCTGTCGCACATTTCATTCTGCGGATGGCCTGAATGTCCCTTTACCCAATCCCAAGTTACAGCATGACCATTCAAAAGACCGTCTAGCTTTTCCCATAATTCACGATTGGCTACTGGTTTTTTAGCAGCTGTGCGCCATCCGTTGCGCTTCCAGCCCGCCATCCATTGCGTTATGCCCTGCATCACATACTTACTGTCAGTTACTATGTGCAGGCTCACTGGACGCTTCAACGCTTCCAATCCTTTAATAACAGCAGTTAGCTCCATCTGATTATTTGTTGTGTCCACCTGGCCCCCTGATAACTCCTTCATTTCTCCTCCCCAGCTTAACACCACGCCCCAGCCACCTGGCCCTGGATTGCCTAGACAGGCACCATCTGTGTAAAGATGGACAATCTTTTCCTGCTTTTGTTTGTTCATGACCATAGTCCATAATCCCCTGGGCCGGTCACCTTTTGATGAAATCTGAGCCTTGCCCAAAATTCAAGCGGGTCAAGTGGTTTGACCATTGCATCTGATGGGGTATTAATCCAATCATAAAGCCGAGTCAGAAAAAACCGCATTGCAGCACCTGAACATAAAACATGTAGGTTTTGTTTTTCATCCTCTGTTAGTGGCCTGATGGCTTGATAGGATTTCAAAAGATGTGCTGATTTTGAAATATTGAAACTGCCATCTTTATCAAAGCACCAGCTATTCAGGCACACACCCAAGTCGTAACTGTAAAGGTCATTACAGGCAAAATAGAAATCAATAATTCCGGTTAATTTATCACCGACGAATAAAGCATTATTTGGAAACAGATCAGCATGAATATGCCCTGCTGGTAGTTTTGCAGGCCATGCGTCTGTCAGTTGATGAATAATGTTTTCTGCCTGCGCTTTTAAATTTTCCGGCATGTTTGCCAACTCACTATTAACAGACCGCAGCAAGGGCAGCCAGCTATCTGGACCAAGGCTGTTATTACGTTTCAGCGCAAATGACGACGATTCCAAGTGAAAATGTGCTAATGAACGCCCTAATTCTGCGCACTTTTCAACGTTTGGGAATTTTTGTGATGTGCCGTCCAGAAAGCTCACAATCGCTGCCACACGCCCGGCACAGCTTTGCAGAACTTTTCCTGTGTTATCTTTTATCGGGACAGGACATTGCAGCCCGGTTTTAGAAAGATGTTCCATCAATCCTAAAAAGTAAGGAAGGTCAGCTTCATCCACCCGCTTTTCATAAAGAGTCAGAATGAAATTTGCCTTGTCCGTGCGCAAAAGGAAATTTGAATTTTCCACCCCCTCTGCGATACCTGCCATACTTAGTAACTGGCCAAGGTTATAGCGGCTCAGCAAAGCATCCAGCTCTGTATCCTCAACATATGTGTAAACCGCTATCGGTCTGCCCTCCCAATGTCTTCAGCGCCTATTTCGTCAGCATTGAAGGAAGTTTGAACTGCATCTTTTCTGTGATGAAATTCTGGGTGTTTACCTCAATCTGATAGCGCTCAGATAATGCGGTCAGCACTTCATCTATTAAAATTTCAGGTGCGGACGCACCCGCGGTCAGACCTATTACAGCAGCGTCATCTATGAGCTCATACGGTAGCATATTCGAATCGGCTATTAATTCTGCCTTGGCAATACCGGCATTCAGGGCTGTTTCAACTAACCGCTTTGAATTTGATGAATTTTGAGCACCAATCACAAGACATAAATCAACATGCTTTGCCATGGCTTTAACTGCGTTCTGACGGTTAGTCGTGGCGTAACAGATATCCTCTCCTTTTGGCCCCCTGATCTCAGGAAAACGGTGCTGCAGAACAGTAATGATTTCTGCTGTTTCATCAGCTGATAATGTGGTCTGGGTCGCAAAAGCAAGGTCGCAATCTTCTGGTGGCTGGACGGCAAACGCGTCTTCAACAGTTTCAATAAGGGTGATTTTACTTGCCTCAACCTGGCCCATCGTGCCGATAACCTCTGGATGGCCAGCATGACCGATCAGAAAAATGTGACGCCCCTGCCGCACATGCTTATTGGCTTCAATATGTACTTTGGTGACCAAAGGGCAGGTCGCATCAATCGCAATCATATTCAGTTTTTTAGCTGTTTGATGAACGGTTTTGGCTACTCCATGTGCTGAAAAAATTACAGGGCTGCCAGAAGGAACCTCATCAAGTTCTTTGACAAATACAGCCCCCTTAGCTGCCAAATCATTTACAACGCGCTTATTATGAACAATTTCATGACGAACATAGACAGGGCGTCCAAATTTTTCTAGCGCCACTTCTACAATTTTAATGGCGCGATCAACACCAGCACAAAAGCCTCGGGGTGAGGCGAGAATAATGGTCTTTCCCATTTTCTTCAGCACATTGGGCGTGGTCATTTTTGCCTTCCATACCTGTCATCAAGATGCAGCATATCATCATATCGTTACGGTTTCATATCTGTAGCAGAATATGACGAAGACTGCTATAACATCAGGCAATTAGCGCCAGCATAGGACATAAGGACACAAGTATGTTTACTGCCATCACCAGATCAGGTGGATTTGTAACACTCACAGCCTTTGTATTATCTGCCTGTTCTGCCTTCAGGCCGGATCCATATGCCTGTAATGAAAAAGTCACTGCCATTGAAATTGGCTCGAGGGTAGAATTTTTTACCGCTGATACATTACAGCCTATCATGACCCGTCTGAACGGTGTATCTGCTTCATGTTATTCAGATGAGGACAAAACTGTTTTTGATGTATCAGTAGGGCTAAAAATCACGCGAGACCTCTCTGACTCACCTGAAGTAACCAAATTTCAGGTGCCTTTCATCATTGCTGTAATAGAAAATTCTGAAAC
>CABYOG010000074.1 GCA_902520575.1 uncultured SAR116 cluster alpha proteobacterium | reverse complement strand
TTGCCGTGAAAAATGCAAAAGCGTAAAGCTTGCAGCTAACATGGCAAGCCCAATGAGTTTAAACGGGGTGGATAGCAACTGATGAAAAAAAACTAGGTGTTGATTTACTGGCAAGCCAGCGCGTTTTTGAACAGCAATAAAGTTGGGAAAATTATAAATGCTTACGGTTTTTGGTGGCAATTTACTTTCTGCCAAGTCAGACAGTTTTAGGGCAGTCGGAAACATTACATCACCTAAGAATACCCGTTGACCGTCATTTTGAATGCGTATTGCATTTGAAATTATCCAGCTACCATTCACCAGCCTCATTTCATCAGCTTTTATTCGCCAGTCCAGTAGGCCATCTTTTTTAATCTTATAGATTAATGGAGCTCGGATTAATGATTTTTCAACCATTAGAGTTGCACCGTTGATGATAAAGTTATTCCCATCTTCAAGGTCGCGCATCCAGATACCATTTGTTGAGACTGATAATTCAGACCGCCTTTCATTGCCGAATATTTCTCCCATCAGGTATTCATATTGCTTCGCTGTGGTTGCAGCAATTGGGTTAAAAACTGTGATGTGGAACAATCCAAAAGCGAAGACGGTCGCGATTACAGGCAGTAAGGCTTGCCAAATATTTTGTCCTGTTGTTCGGCCAACAAGAAATTCATGGGAACGTCCCCATAAGTAAAAGCATATCATGGAACCAAATAGTACCGCAAAAGGTAAAATTTTATCTACCAACGTAGGGATGTTTATGATTCCAAGTAACACAACATACATTGAAGATAATTCTGGGGCTTTTTGACCTGCGCGCCGCAAAAGTTCAATGATTTCAATGAATGTAATGAAGCTGATAAGTACAAGAAGAGTCAGAAACACGATTTTTGCGTACTTCCTCGACATATAGGCAAGTAATGTTAACGGGATGGATGAAAAAAACACCATTAATGCTCACCTCTTGACGTTTTGAGAGGAGATTGTGGTCGGAACCGCGACCAAAAAATTGCAAAGGCTGTTGGTCTCACAATGAGATAAAGGCCAAAAATCATGGGGAGAAGAATAACTAAATATAATGACGGCCATAAAAAAGGTGAGCTGGCTGTTAACGAACGGCTTAGGATCAGACCTGCCTGCATCAGTACGCCCAACAGAGCCACGATTAATATTCTTCTGTTGACTGTCTCGCGCAATATTCGGCCGTGGAGCATGATAGATGTTGCAAGAATGACCAAACATAGGGCTAGAAAAGGTGACGCAATTCGATAATGACCCATAGCCTTTCGATCATTTGCATATTTTATAGGCAAGGTATCTGGAGGAAAGAGTAAACTTAGAATATTTTCTTCATGAGAATCAAGTATATTGCGCCGAGATGAAGTTGATGAATTCTGCCCAATATCTAGCATGTGCGTTTCGAACGAAAGAGAGGCTGTCGAGGAGCCATCTAAGGCTAATTCTGTTCTCTGGCCATTGCTTAAAATAAAGAGGGGGCGGCTATCAGAAACTAAGAAATGCCCTGTCTCTGAGGTAAGCGTGACGAGACGGTCTGGATTGCGAGCATCTTGAATAAAGACACGCCCAACCTTATTTCGACTGATGCGCTCGCCAACAAATAGTGTCATATCATCAGCAATATCTATGAAAACATTATCTTGAACTAGCAGTTTGGGAATCGAAGCTCTTACAAGTGTCTGTAATTCCTTAAATTTTGAATATCCATAGGGGAGAATTACAACTGAATTTACTGAAAGAATTACCGTCAGAAAAAGGCCAAATAAAAGGGGCATTTTGCTGAACTGGCGAGGGCTGATGCCTATTGCCTGCATCACGATTAATTCACGATCAGTTAAAAACCGGTAAATAGTCCAGATCACGCCAATGAAACCTGCCATGGGCAGGGCAATTATCAGCCAGAGCGGCATGGGAAACAAAGATAATAGAATGAAGTCAAAAAAAGACCCATCCTTGTTGACAACAAGCTCCAGCATACGAAGCGAGTGATTTAGCCATACAACCGCTAAAAGACTGGTTAAAACCAGCAAAGTGTTGAAAGAAAACTGTCGAAATAAATAGCCATGGAAATTCATGAAGTCCTCTTTTTCCACTTATAACACATTGTTGGTGTTGATCCTTTACGACCGATTTTTTTGAATCGTGATTAAATATCATAATCAAACTGGTTTTTCTAGTCAGCTTCAGTTTTCAAAGAAGCTCAATGGAGTGGGGAACAGGACAAAATACTGGATAAATTTGCACAGGTCTCCTACATAATGACAATATAATACACCATACAGATTGTTCACTACAGACAGGTAAAAACATGCCTCATCATCTAGATATTCATTTTTCTGCGGAATTTTCCACGACACATGTGCAACTTGTGCTGATGCATGAGAATGAAGGTATAATAAACAAACTGGATGAGGGCCTGATGGAAACGCTATCTGCCGCCTGTAATTTGGCTGAATTTACCGGTGAGTCTGGTAAATTCCTACCGGTTTATTCTTCCCATGGACCTGTTCTGATCGCCGGAATTGGGAAAGGCATTGATGCAGGTCTATCTGCTGAGACATGGGGCGGACGTTTGTTCAAACAGATGCAGTCAGCCCCCTTTAATCAGCTGCAGATAGATGCTGACCTATTGACAGCGGAAATTATACCTTCTGTGCTATGTGGGGCCTTATCAGCAAGTTATTATTTTGATCAGTATTTCACAGTCAAAAAGCCAGATAAAATCGCGGCAGAGTTGCATGTTACTTCTGCAAATAAAACGAAGCTGTCACGATCATGGAAACAGAGCAAAGCTCTAGTTGCTGGTGTATTCACCGCTCGGGATTTGCTTTATGAACCCGCTAACGTCTTATATCCACAGGAATTTGCTCGTCGCTGTGCTGAACTTGAAGATGTTGGATTGGATGTGCAGATAATTCCTGAAAAAGAGCTGGAAACACTTGGTATGGGGGCGCTGCTTGGCGTAGGACAGGGATCACGCCGTGATTCGGCAGTTGTTGTGATGAATTGGCGGGGTGGCAGTGATGAGGCACCAATTGCTTTTGTGGGCAAGGGGGTCTGTTTTGATACGGGGGGCATTTCACTAAAACCAGCCAAAGGTATGGAGGATATGAAATGGGATATGGGTGGTGCGGCGGCAGTTACTGGTGCAATGCACGCACTGGCTGGCCGTAAGGTAAAACGAAATGTTGTTGGCATCATTGGCCTTGTTGAGAATATGCCAGATGGCAACGCGCAACGACCAGGTGATGTGGTGACCTCCTTATCCGGACAGACAATTGAAGTCATTAACACAGATGCCGAGGGCAGGCTGGTTCTGGCAGATGTGCTGACATTTGTGCAG
>CABYOG010000073.1 GCA_902520575.1 uncultured SAR116 cluster alpha proteobacterium | reverse complement strand
TATGCTAGCGCAAGCACTTGCACACCTAAAGGACGTTGGTTCCAGTTTGTAGATGAAAAAGGATATTTAGCCCAATCATTCCAGAACGTGGAGCCTGGTAAAATAGTCCGCTTTACCTTAATCCCTGCGTCGCGCAGCTGTTGTGCGACTGCATCGGTGGTATTTTTGCGCCAATCATCATCGATCGATATGATTTCATGTTCAAAATCACCCATACCTTCCGCATCCATCATCGCCTTTGCTGCAGCTGGATCAACTTTTTGTGGCGGAAGTTTTGCATATTCTGGGTGAATTGGACATACGTGGTGATTCTCAGCAGGCTCACCAAGCCCCGCATAACCTAGCTCTAAACAAACTGAATTATCCACTGCCATTGCCAAAGCGCGCCTTACGTTTCTATTCGCATAGGGCTTCATACCGTTAACCTCAGCCTCTTGGTTGGTTCTTATCACAATGGTTGAAGCTGTTACTACCTGAGACTTTTCAAATGAACCCAGAGAATCCATTAATTCCACATAGTCACCAGTTGTTTGATGAAGCATATCAACTTCGCCAGCTTCAATGGCCGCAACAAATGCTGTTGGGTCAGTGCCATAATCGACAATCTCGATCCGGTCTAGGAAAGCGCCGTTCTTTGCATTCCACCAATTATGGCCTGCATTACGAACTAAAACAGCCTTCACGCCAACTTCATGGCTCTCAAACGTATATGCACCTGTGCCAATTGGATTGTTAGTTAGCATTTCAGCAGAATTATCATAGGATGAATGAACAATAGCTGCCGGGTAGTCTCCTGCACCAACAATGATTGTAATATCCGGACGTGGCAGTTTTAAAACAACAGTGTGACTGTCTGCAACAACAATTGCGCCTTCGATAGCCTTATTAGTATTTGGGTCAATCAAGGTTGCCATCCGGCCTGCCATTGAGTTGCCCTCAACAGTCTTGTCACACCAACGTTCAAAGTTGTTTGCAACATCTGATGCAGTGAAATCATCACCGTTATTCCACTTAACACCCTTCCTTACATTTAGAGTATACTGAGTTGCATCAGCATTCACCTCCCAACTTTCAAGAAGCTGCCCAGCCACACTTCCATCAGGCTCCAGATGAACCAGATACTCCAAAAATCCTCTACAGGCATTAGCAATCTCTGACCAATCCCAAGTACGAGGGTCTTTCAAGGGCCGCACTTCCATCTGACAGCGAAGTGTGCCACCCATTTTTGGCGGGTTCGTCCAGCTGACCGATGCTTCAGCTGCATTTTGGCCTATCAAGGCATATGCAGTTGTAGCTGAAACTCCAAGAGCAGTTGCCCGAACTAAAAATTCTCTTCTAGAAAGCTGTCCGTCTGCATACTCTTTTGCATACATATGCGCCTTTTCATGAACGGGCTTACCGTTTTGTTTATCAAAAAACATTTACTAATCCTCCCTTTGAACAATAGCGTTGATTTTTCTATGTTCGTAAACTAATTTCTTTACTGATCTCACTGGTGAGAAAACTGTACTCTTAGACCTTACATAATTTACAGACGCTAGCAAGGCGCATTGGTCAATTAATCACATTAATTTGAGCATATATGTAGGAATTGCGACAAAACATTTTTCAAACGCTGTCTCTAATCCATAAGCAACGGCAGGAACTTAAAATCAAATCCGACTCGCTTACAGCCATGCGATAACCCTTATTACTTATTTTGGTGTGATTACAACTTATGCAATCTAAAGTTCGTTCGTGCCAATCTCCTCTTTTCGGCGGGAAACATAATCTTCCAAAGCCTCAATTCTATCTTGAGGAAGATTCGGTGGTTGAAAACCTTCAAGCATTTTCTGCCACACAGATGTTGCTCTATCTTCTGCTCTTTGGCTACCAGCAGCTTCCCATGCCTCATGATTAGTCCAATCAGATAAAAACGGCGGGTAAAAAGCATCGCGATAACGGCTCATGGTGTGCTCAGAGCCAAAAAAATGCCCCCCAGGCAAAACATTTTCTTGAGCAGACAAGCCCAAATCGTCGTCTGTAAATGTAACTGACCGTAGAAGAGAAGACATCGCTTGCAACATCTCACAATCCACCACCAATTTTTCGTAAGAAGCAACCAACCCTCCTTCGCTCCAACCAGCAGCATGGTATATCAAATTGCCATGGCCTGATACTGCACCCCAAAGTGCCATTTGAGTTTCCCAGACTGCTTGAGCATCTACAGCGTTAGAGGCTGAACATGCGCTTGAGCGATATGGCAAATTATATCTTCTGGCTAATTGGCCGCCGGCCATATTGGCGCGTGTGTTTTCAGGAGTTCCGAATGCGGGGGCACCCGATTTCATATCCACATTACTCGTAAAACCCCCATACACAACTGGCGCACCCTTGCGTACAATCTGAGTTAAACAAATTCCAAAAATTGCTTCTGCATTTTGTTGAGCAAGGGCACCGGCCAACGTAATGGGAGCCATTGCCCCCATCAGCGTAAAAGGCGTAACCACCACTGCCTGGCCTAACTCCGCCAAAGTTATCAAAGCTTCCGCCATTTCAATATCAAATTTGCGGGGACTGTTTATGTTAACATTAGTGATGCAACTAGGTGAAAGCGCTAACTCCTCAATATTCAAGCCCCGCGCAATAGCTAGCATGTTTGCAGTATCACGCACACGAGTTTCTCCGATTGACATGGACAAGAAAATCTTATCCGAATAGGTTAGATTTACGAATGTCGTATCGAGATGTCGCGTGTTCACTGGCAGATCATTCGGAGATAAAGTTTGGTTGCCAAAAAAATGAATTACGTTGAAGGATTGCCCTAACTTTATCAGGTTTTTGTAATCATCAAAGTTTCCTGGCCTGCGGCCATGTAGCGCGCAACTCACATTTGGCGCTCCAGAAACCAATCCGAAATGGATATTATTTTTGCCTATATCCAGCGCGCGCTCAGAGTTGGCCGGTGTAAGAATAAATTCACTTGGAGCTGTTTCAAGCAACGAAACAACCAAATCCTGAGGCAATCTTACAATTTGGCTAGCTTCGTCAACTTCTGCTCCTGCATTTTTGTAAAACTGACGCGCACGAAGGCTGTTCACCTCAATACCAGTCTGTTCTAATATAAGCATGGATGCGCGGTGAATTGATTCTAGTTGGTCTGAGTTCAAAGGCTCTAATGGCACAAAAGGGTTTTGAGTAAAGAAAAAGGGCTGCTGCACCACCTTCTTTTCATTCTCCTTTCTTTTTGAGCGTCCTTGTCTTGCTCCTCGTCGAACCATAATTTAAACCTTCGAAACAATAACTGTACATTTTGGACTACATGTCTTGATTTGCATTTTATGGTGCCTCTGAGGCACCCTTTAAATAATATTTATCCGCCATAA
>CABYOG010000072.1 GCA_902520575.1 uncultured SAR116 cluster alpha proteobacterium | reverse complement strand
GAAATGCTGGAAAATGTTCAAAACCAACTTCCAGAGACGGTGCAATCCGGTCAATATCAGGCTCAAGTAACTCATGACCGAATGACCAAGGTGTTGTCTGTTCTGACCATGGACGACACGCTTTTTCGTAGGTTCCCATCAACATCCCACCACGTTCCTGGCGCAGATACAGCTCACCATCAAAATCAACGGCATGCAGCATTTCAGTACCTAACGTCTCGTTAAAAGCTTTGACCTCTGGCATATCCTCAGTAAGCAGATACATATGTTCCATCGCAAGGACGGGCAATTCTAGACCAACCATTCTGCCAATTTCACGCGCCCACAGCCCGCCAGCATTAACTATATGTTCAGCCTTGATCTCACCTTTACTTGTTTTAATTTTCCATGTGCCGTCAGCATCTTGCGACAGGGCATCCACCTTTGTCTGGGTTTCGACGATGGCGCCATTTTTGCGCGCCGCCTTTGCATAGGCATGTGTAACCCCATATGGATCGCAATGTCCCTCAATGGGATCGTATAAGGCCCCAACAAACTTTGTCGGATCCAATAAAGGCATCAACTCAGCTGCGCGTTTAGCAGTGATAATTTCAAGATCATCCATGCCCAGGTATTTGCCCTTGGCATAAACCCCTTTGAGCCAATCAAATCGCTCTTGCGTTGCCGCAAGCATCACACCCCCAGTCATATGAAGACCAATATCCTGACCTGACAGGTCTTCAATTTCCTTATACAAGCTGATGGTATATTGCTGCAGCTTTGCAACATTTGGATCACCATTAATTGTATGCATACCTCCGGCCGCATGCCATGTAGAGCCAGAAGTTAAGTCAGACCGTTCTACAAGCATCACATCTTTACAGCCCAATTTCGTTAGGTGATACAGGACAGATGTACCAACAACACCGCCACCAATGACGACCACTTTTGCCTGAGTTTTCATATTTATCTTGTTCCCGAATATTGGTCCTGTTACTAAAGCCAGCTAGGCGCTTTCAATAATCTGTTGGCGCGCCGCCTTCTTCAATGCGCTTTGCAACAAACTCCTGTAATTCTTCATTAATGGCAGGATCTAGATGCGGCGGTTCATATTCGTGCAGTATTCGTTTGAATTGGTGGTTTGCCCGGTCATGCGTCCAAACCGCGCCAGCTTCCTCCCAATTCTCAAAATTTGACCAATCCGAAAGCAGCGGGCTGTAATAGGCAGATTTATAACGATCTTGAGTATGTGAACACCCAAAGAAATGGCCATCATGGCCAACCTCTCTGACTGCTTCTAGCGCCAGTTCTTCATCATCAATTTTAATGCTTTGCTGTGTATATATTATTTGCTGAAGCACTTCGCAATCAATTACAAATTTCTCAAAACTGGCTGTCAGGCCACCCTCCAGCCAACCAGCCGCATGATAAATCATATTAGACCAACCCTGCTGACAAGCCTGAAGTGAAAATGCAGACTCCCAAATTGCTTGTGCATCTGGCGCATTAGCTGCATTGGCATTTGATGTCCGTAACGGCAGATTATAATATCGGGCCATTTGCCCTGAAATCTGCATCGCACGTACATATTCTGGCGTGCCAAACGCAGGCGCTCCTGATTTCATATCAACATTACTTGTGAATGCCCCATAAACAACTGGCGCCCCCGGATTAATCGTCTGCAAAAGCGCAATTGCCGCTAGAGCTTCTGCATTCTGCTGCGTAATTGCCCCAACGATGGTCACAGGAGCCATCGCACCAGACAGAGTAAATGGCGTGACCACGACTGGCTGTCCACGCCGGGCAAGCCTCATCGCCCCATCCAGCATTGGATAGTCATGCTTCAAAGGCGATGTTGAATTGATATTAGTAAACATATGTGGGCTTGCATCAAATGCTTCGTGGCTAAGCCCGCTGGCAATCCGAACCATCTCCATTACATCCTCAATCCGCTCTTTGCCCAGCGAATAGCCATGCAATACCTTATCTGTCAGGCAGAGCTTGTCATAGGTGCATTGCAGATGCCGCACAGAAGGATGAAGATCAAGTGGTTCGACAGGATACCCGCCAATGAAATGGATACAGTTATAGGCTTGAGATAAGCGAAGCAAATCCTGAAAGTCTTCACGCGTCCCGCTTCGCCGCCCTTTGTCATTATCCATCACATTTGGTGGCGACGACACCTGTCCAAAATTAAAATAATGTTCGCCTATTTTAAGGCTGTGTTCAGAGTTACGTGGTGTAACTGTAAATTGACTGGGAGCTGTTTTAATAATTTCAGGAACCCACTGCCGGTCCATTTTCACAATTTTTGTGCTGCGATTAACATCACATCCTGCGGATGCCAGAATATCTAGCGCCTCATCATTAAGGAACATGATACCTATACTGTCTAATATATCCAGACTGGTTTCATGAATCGCCTCGATTTGGTCATATGATAAAGGCGTTAGTGGAGGATCCACATAACTAGGCTGAGTCCAGCTCAACTGGTTGGCCAAAGTTGTCCGTGAGCCAAATGATCTCCCCCGCCTTTTCGTGCTGCGCCCCTCTGCTTTTTCCATGACACCCCCCAATTAGCCATACCAAAAGGCTAAGTGAGCTGCTTAGGGTAATTGTTTTAAACAGGACCGATTATCGCCTAGCCCCGCCATTGCCGTTAGCTCGCCGAGGCTGACAGCTCTCTGTTGCCAAATAACTGTAAAGCCGCGAAAAGCCTTTGCGCGGCCAGAGAATCTCCTTAACCCTCCCAGTAAAGCTGAGCGGTACGCGCCGTCTAAACATTATACCCCTTCCGCAGTCAAAAAACTTAAAGTCCTCGCCTTTCTGCGGATTCTATGTATTTATTGGACCGCAAAACCGCAATAATAGAATTTATATGTTCTAAATTTTTCACATCAATATCCAGAATAAACGTAAAAAAATTCATATCTCTTTCTGTTAGTTGAATATGTGTGATGTTACCGGCCTGCTGGCCAATTACTGAACAGAGTGCCGCCAAAGCACCTGGTTCATTGACTACTACAGCCTGAATACGGCCAGCAAAGCGACGTATCGCGCTGCGTGGCCAATCCACATTCAGCCATAGCTCGGGTATTTCAACAAATTTTGCGAGTGTATTGCAATTTTTTGTGTGAACAGTTATCCCTTTGCCAGTCGTAACGATGCCGACAATTTTGTCTCCCGGAAGCGGATGACAACATTTACCCAAATGAACAGCCAATCCTGCATGAGCCTTACCAATATGAAACAATGGTTCTGGAACCGTATCAGCTATCTGGCTGGACTTATCCGCAATACTACTTCTGGCAAGGTCAGGGTGGAGCCGGTCAAAAACCTCACTTGATTTCACCAAATCTTCTGCAATTTGGACATAGAGCTCATCACGTGAGTTCACCGAAAATGCAGATAAATACTTATCGATATGCTGTTCACGGAACCGTTTTTTTCTGAACCGGTATTCCCGCTCAAGCAAGACTTTGCCTACCCTAGCGAATTCATCTTGTTTCTGAAGTCTGATGAAACGTTTGATGGCCGAACGTGCGCGAC
>CABYOG010000071.1 GCA_902520575.1 uncultured SAR116 cluster alpha proteobacterium | reverse complement strand
GTGCATTATTAATGACCTATGGGACAAAGATATTGATGCGCAGGTTGAACGCACTCGATCGCGGCCCTTAGCTTCAGGACAGATATCTGTGACAGCTGCTGTCCTGTTTCTAGCGTGCTTAAGTGGCTGTAGTCTTCTAGTCCTGATCCAGCTGCCACTGTTTAGCTGGGCTGTTGGGATTAGCGCTTTGCCTCTTATCATTTTATATCCTCTGGCAAAACGTTTTACAGACTGGCCGCAAATTGTGCTTGGTCTGACCTTCAGTTGGGCGATTCCTGTTGCCGGGGCTGTTCTGTGGCAGGGCTGGCCCCCAGCCAGTCTTTGGATACTTTATGCCGGCACTGTTTTTTGGGTCATCGGTTATGATACTATATATGCCGTCCAGGATATGAAAGATGACAGGCTGACTGGGGTTAGGTCAGCTGCACTTTCCCTAGGCCGTCATCTGCGCTTTGGTGTGGGCGTATGCTATCTTTTAGCCAGTCTACTTTGGGCAGCTGGCTTTTTCAGCCTTTTGGGTCAAGGGGCCTGGATGATAGGACTTGGCCTTGTCTGCTGTCATTTTCTATGGCAGCTACGGCGGTTGGTTGCAGATGACCCGGCAACCGCACTGCAGATTTTTAAATCCAATCGGAATATTGGTCTTATTCTAACAGCTGGCCTTTTTCTGGGCAGTTTTTTGCATTGAACCTGTCTATGACAAAACAGCGGGCTTCCAGGGCATGACAGATGGCAATACCTCGTCACTACGCAAGCCGGAAACCACTTCATCACGTAATATCCGGTCTGACTGAAGCTGATGTATCCAACTTTCAAGTGAAACCTTTTCCTCACAATAGCGGTGATAGATCATATTCTGGATCTGGCGCTGTGTTTTGACAAAAAATTGTCGGTTTTCTGCTGGGATACGCTGCAAGCCAAACGGACCTTTACCTCTATTGCTAAAAGCGCCTGCAATCGCAGCATAACCAAACAGCCGTTCAAGTGGACCATCAAACTGATGCTGAATACAGGTGAGGTCCCATTCCACCCAATCATAAGCTTCACCCACAGATTCAGTCTGGTGCATGATGATCAGTTGTGCAGGGGTTAGCCAGGCAATATTCAGGTCTATGTGTGTGCCTGGACAAGGAAAGGCTGTGCAAGGCACCGCCCCATATGGTGCAAGATTAGCAACATGAACCACATCACAATTATGAACCCGCACAGGCGTGACAGGCACTTCTGCCGACTCCCCAAATTTTCTGTTAAGCTGGACAGGCGCTCGATTTGAGCCAACAGAGAGAACAGCAATACGGCTAGCAAAATCATAGCTTGTGTCAAGGTCAAACACCTGACTATCTTTAATTAAATAAGCATGATCCGGTGCGTCATAAGGATAGTCGAGCGCACGTTCCAGAGCAGAGAGGTGGGCAATTTTTGTCATGTTCCAAGCGCCCCAAAGTTCTTACTGGATAAATTGTTAATAGTGAAGGCCAACAAGAGGCTCAAGACCTAGCATCAGATTCATATTTTGGACAGCTGCCCCCGCGGCCCCTTTACCAAGGTTATCAAGCCGCGCGGTCAGCACAAACTGACTGTTCTCTGAATTTGCAAATACAAATAATTCCAGACGGTCCGTCCCTGCAAGAGGATCAGCAGATAAAAACCCAAATTCAGTCAAGGATGTTTCTGTGCCCACCGAAACCAAATCTGCAGATAAATAATGGTCAGCAAATACAGACCTGATATCATCTGCCTGAACAGCACGGGTAAACTGATCCTGGTGCAGAGGAATATTCACAAGCATTCCTTGCGCAAAATCACCCACGCTTGGCAAAAATACAGGTGCATGATCTAGACCGGCGTGCTGTTTCATTTCAGGCAGATGTTTATGTGAGAGATGAAGGCCATAGGCAGCAAAGGCAGGTTCACCCTTGCCTTCATATCTGGTAATCATTGTCCTGCCACCGCCGCTGTAGCCGCTGACACAAAAAGCAGACAATTTGACTGAGGATGATAAAAGCCCAGCCTGGCGTAGAGGTGAAACCAGCCCAAGAAAGCCTGTTGGATAGCAACCTGGGTTGCTGACGAGCTGTGCTGAACGAATTGAGTCCTGCTGCCCTTTCATCATTTCGGCAAAACCATAGGTAAAATCTGTTGCAGTCCGGTGCGCGGAAGATGCATCGATCAGCCTTGCGCCAGAGACTTTTGCCATCTGCGCAGCCTGTATGGCTGCTTCATCTGGAAGACAGAGAATGGTTACATCAGCGTTAGCCATAGCCTTGGCCCGCGCATCAGCATCTTTACGTTGCTGATCATCCAGAACATACACCGACAATTCAATACGTTTTTGCAGGCGATCGTGCACCTGCAGGCCTGTTGTTCCGGCAGCACCATCAATAAATATAGAGTAAGTCATGATTTTTTCTTGATAAACTGACACTTTCTGAAATGCAAGCTGTTGCATCAGCAAGCGGGACGTATTATGTCATGGGGTATGTTAGAACAAGAACAAGATATTATTTCAAAGGCGTTAAGCGCGGCAAAACAGGCTGGTGCAGATGGCGCAGATGTCAGCTTTATTAAAGGTGGCGGGCAAGATGTTCAGGTCCGGCTTGGTAAAGTTGAATCTGCCGAACGTGCAGAAGATTACCAGATGGGTATGCGCGTTTTTGTTGGCCAGCGTAGCGCAACCATTTCTTCTGGTAAGCTGGATGATAAAAATATAACTCAGCTGGCAGAACGTGCCGTGGCTATGGCCAAACATGCTCCAGAAAACCCCTATGCTCGGTTGGCGACAGCAGAGGAGCAGGCAAAGTCTTTTCCAGAAATCGACCTTTATGATGACACAGATTTCAGCACAGATAAGCTGACTGAAATAGCACTAGCCTGTGAGGACGCGGCCCTGAGCCAGGCAGGCATCAGTAATTCTGATGGCGCATCCGCCTCAGCTGGCACAAGCGAGGTTGTGATCGGCACAAGCACTGGCTTTAATGCCTCCTACAAACGTTCAAATTTCGGCTTTTCAGCTGTCGTGCTAGCTGAAAAGGATGGCCAGATGGAACGCGATTATGATTACAGCTCTGCCGTATTCGCTGAAGATTTGGAAAAGCCCGAAATTGTGGGCCAGAATGCAGCACACAGAACATTATCGCGCCTTGGCGGGCGCAAACCACAGACAGGGACCTTTCCGGTAATTTTTGATAAGCGTGTGTCACGCTCTCTTGCCGGTCATGTCGCCAGTGCCATTAATGGCGCATCTATTGCCCGTGGCACCAGCTTCTTAAAAGAGAGAATGGGTGAACAGTTCACTAATGCAGATATTCATTTGCTGGATAACCCGCTTCTGCCGCGCGGGCACGGATCACGCTTGTTCGATGGCGAGACATTGCCGGTAAAAGAACGGTATCTGGTAAAAGATGGTGTGCTTCAGGGCTGGCTTTTGGATCTCGCAACAGCAGCACAACTTAAACTTGAGCCGACTGGTAACGCCAGCCGGTCCTTGTCCGGGCCCCCTAGCCCGTCTGTGTCAAATTTTATCATGGAAGCTGGCGG
>CABYOG010000070.1 GCA_902520575.1 uncultured SAR116 cluster alpha proteobacterium | reverse complement strand
TAAACTTCTTTGAAACTCATAGTCACTGGCGTGGCACCTAAGGCTTCAATCAAAGTTGACATAGATGACGTGTAAGACCTAATTTTTAAGCCCTCGAAGTCATTTAGGCTCTTTATTTCGGCATTACAGTAAAAAACCTGTGGGCCATAGGGCCACACTGCTAAAGGTTTAGCATTAAATTTTTCTGCAACACGTTTTTCTAATTGCGGCATAAAAGCTTTTACAACTTCTTCTAGTTGATCCATCGAGGTTGATACACCGATAAGATCAATTCCTTCAAGAAATGCATCGTCACGAGCGGCCGCACCTACGGTACTTTGAACAATATCAAATGCACCTGTCCTTACCATCCTCAAAGTATCCTGCATATCGACACCAACAACGTCTAAAGGATTAAAGTTTATTGCGAGGTCAATACCGGTTTTATCCTCTAGTTCGGCGTAAAATTGCTTTTCTAGAGCAGTGTGGAATTTATGCGTAGAAACGAGCCCTGTAGCGCGGATTGTAGTCTCGCCTACTGCAGGCATGGCGCTCATTACCAATGTTGCCACTAGTGCAAAGAAACTGTATGTAAATTTCATTCATTATCTCCATTTGAGTTAAGTTTTTGCTGTTTGAGATACAGCTGCGAAGTGACGAGCTATGTCTATTCGACGCGCCCGCCAGATCTGAGCGTCTAAATCCGCCAGATATTCAAGAATTTTTGTAACAGCGCGAAATCGTGCAGGTCTGCCGCCTATACGCAGATGAAACCCGATCGATAATGTTGAAGACTTTCCTGCGCGCGCTTCAAGCAAAAGTTGCTCGACCGCATCACATACATATTCATACATTTCCGCAGACCTAACAAAACCGTTAGGGTGAAAAAACTTCATATCATTAGTATCAAGATTATATGGAACAACGATAAGACCAGAACTATCGTGGTAAGGTAAATCGTCATCAAAAGCGTTGGATGTATAAATATAGCCTTCATTTGCCAGAAGTTTTCGGGTCCAAGAACTCTCTGAACCCCGACAAAAAAATCCAACTGGTTTTTGACCAGTTGCCGCTTTAATCGCTTCACCAGCGCGAATCAGATCATTTTTTTCACTATCGATATCAGTGTAATCTGCATTCGGCCGCCATAACCATCCATGACATGCTGTTTCGTGCCCTGCGTCCGAGACAGCGCGAGCAAGTTGAGGGCTACGTTCGACTGCTCGTCCACACATGTAAAAAGTAGCAGGTGTATCGGTATTTTTTAATACGTCAAGAAAACGCCACAGACCGACTCGGGTGCCATAAGCAAAGATTTGCTCTTGACCTAGATCACGCTGCCCTTTTGGCACGACACTAATGATCTCCCCAACGAGTTCTGAAGCTGAATCACCATCTCCCACTTGAAGTTCGGCCCCTTCTTCGAAATTCACTACCACAGAAATTGCTACGCGCGCTCCATTAGGCCAGATAATTTCTGGCCTAGAACCTGCGTATCCAATAAGATTTCGTTCAAACATCAAATAAGCGTCCCCAGCCATGGATGGTTTTAGGTTCCCCTCCAGCCACCTTGATTGATTTCCAAAGTGCAGTTGAGACACTATCTAGAACTGTTATTCCAGTTTCTTCTTCAATAAGTGGAGCCAACCGGGCTCCTCTAAAGTTTGTACAAAAAATCAGTATTGCGTCGGGCTGTTCGTTAGCAACAGCTCGGCAAAGTTCTAGTATGTCTGCCTCGGCATACGTTGCAAAAGAAAAATTACCAGGATCTCCAAGATGTTTTTCAGCAGCAATCTCATACCCTTCCAATCGATAGTTATTAAGGATTTTTTGTTGAATTTCAGTTAGGTAGGGCGTAACAAAACTAATCCTTTTTGCATTGAATTTTGCAAGCAACTCATTCATAGCTAAAATTGAAGAGCAAGCTTTGATACCGGTCCTGGCTTCGATCTCCGAAATTAAAGCAGAGTCTTTTTCAAAACCTAACCAGCCTGATGACGTACCATTCCAGCAGATAGATTGAACTTTCGCATCAGCTAGTAAATCTGCTGCCTCTAACATTGGAACATTACTAAATTGGTCCACTGAGTCAGCTTCCAACGATATCTTTAGCACTCTGAAGCGGCTGAAATGGGCCGAGATGTCAGATTGATTGGCCAGCATAGAAAAAGTCAAAGGTTCAAGAACAGTGTTTGAGGAAGGCGTAAGCATTCCAAGACGAGTACTGGCCAAGTCAGATATCATATGAAATACTCCGTCCTATGAAACCGGTTCTTATAATTAATCCAAATGGCTCCCAAAAAACGACACAAGACATGGTTGGCATAACCAGACGACATTTGCCTAATGTAATGGGCTGGACAAATCATAAGGGACCAGAAATGATTGTTGATCAAGACCAGCTTTACGAGGCCGCAAATCAAATATCTGAAGCAGTTTTTCCGGAGGCAAGTGCATTGATTGTGGCTGCTTTCGGCGATCCTGGTGCTAAGAGATTGGCTGGTAGTATGGATATTCCAGTAATAGGAATTGCAGCTGCTGCGGCGCGAGAAGCAGTGTTGAGTGGAGTGTCCTTTGCCGTAGTTACTACCACTCCAAAATTGGCCCCTTCTATAGATGAAATGATGCGAGCTGAGGGGGGTGACACTTATCTTGGATGTCACACCACGGAGGAAGATCCATTGGTTCTGGCATCCAATTCTGATGCGTTGGATTATGCTTTGATAACTTCCTGTGAAATAGCGAAAAAAGCGGGAGCCAAGCGCGTTATCATCGGTGGTGGCCCACTTAGCCAAGCTGCGACCAGAATTTCGTCTCAGGTAGAAGTTCCCTTGATACAGCCTTTGGTTGCTGCATGCAGCGAGGTAAGTGCTCTTATAGAACATCAGCTACCCCACGTTCAAGATGTTGGCCGATAGGTGAGCCAATTGGCTGGCCGTCTTTCATGATCGTTATTCCACGCAATATAGTATAGACTGGCCAACCGGTTACCTCAAAACCTTCCCAGGGGGTGTAATCTGATCCATGGTGTAAGTCAGACTGCCTTATTGGTTTCGTGAGACTTGGATCCCAAAGCGTTACATCAGCATCAGCTCCAACCGCTATCGCACCCTTGCGTGGGTAAAGTCCGTAAAGACGAGCGTGGTTGGTTGCCGTGATGGCAGCAAAATGGTCTAGGGAAATACGCTTCTTCACTACTCCCTCAGAAAAGAGTATTGGTAATCTGGTTTCTACTCCCGGTATTCCATTTGGAATATTTCGAAAACTTTGTCTTGCACCGGGGGCATCCTTACCAGCCGAATCGTTAAATCGAAATGGACAGTGGTCAGACGAAAAAATATCAAAAGTTTTATTTTGAATTCCATCCCATATTTTTGGCCATTCTTGTGCCGAGCGTGGTGGCGGAGAGCATACATATTTTGCACCTTCAAAGCCTGCACGGTCTAAATCTTCAGCGGTAAGAGTGATGTACTGAGGACAAGTTTCTGCGAAAACCTTTAATCCACGCTGGCGAGCGCGCTGAATTTCTTCAGTAGTTTCACCATTAGAAACGTGTACTATGGTAAGTGGAACTCCTGCAATTTCTGCCAGCGAGATAGCACGATGGGTGGCCTCCCTTTCAACAGGAATTGGGCGTGTGGGTGCATGATAAAAAGGGCCCGTGTCACCAATTAGCTCAGCTT
>CABYOG010000069.1 GCA_902520575.1 uncultured SAR116 cluster alpha proteobacterium | reverse complement strand
GTCAATGAAATCATATTCAATCGCATAGCCAAATTGCAAAATCTTAGCCGTCTCAAGACCTTCAATTGAAGCAACCAAAGCAGCTTGTACTTCGCGTGGCAGGCTCGTAGATATCCCGTTGGGGTAAACCGTATGGTCATCAAGGCCCTCAGGTTCCAAAAAAATCTGGTGTGAATCCCTGTCCGCGAATCTATGTACCTTATCCTCAATAGATGGGCAATAACGTGGACCCTGCCCCTCGATCTGGCCTGAATAGACAGCAGACAAATGAAGAGACTGTGAAATAATCTTATGAGTTTTTGAATTGGTGCGGGTGATAGCGCAATTAATTTGCGGGATGTCTATCTGGTCCGTCAACGTTGAAAAGGGAACAGGAACACGGTCAGCGGGCTGCATAGTCAACTTCGACCAATCAATTGTGCGCCCGTCAAGTCGAGCGGGCGTACCTGTTTTCAATCGACCAACTGGTAGCTTCATCTCTCGCAACCGCTTTGCCAAGGCCAGTGATGGTGCCTCGCCAACGCGCCCAGATGGAGTCCGCTCTAAACCAAGATGAATTAAACCACCTAAAAATGTGCCTGTTGTCAGGATCACAGCATCTGATTTGATCATCTCGCCGTTTTCAGTCAAAATTCCAGAGACACGACCGTGATTTATTTCAATATCAGCAACGGCGCCCTCAAGAATTGTCAAATTTTGCTGTTCAGCCAAAAAAGCCTGTATCGCCTGTCGGTAAAGTTTACGATCAGCTTGTGCACGTGGGCCGTGAACAGCTGGACCACGTGACCTATTCAACATTCTAAACTGAATACCGGCTTTATCAATAGCCCGCCCCATTAGCCCATCAAGCGCATCTATCTCGCATACCAGCTGACCCTTACCAAGGCCACCAATCGCTGGATTACATGACATTTCACCTATTTTGGCTGCTTTCATAGTGACAAGAGCGGTCTTTACACCCATGCGTGACGCCGCGGCTGCTGCTTCTGTCCCAGCATGGCCGCCACCAATTACTACAACATCAAATGTTTTGAGTGTCATTTTATAATCCACAGAATTAGTCAAAAATATGAGCCTTTCAGCTAAAACGTCTAATTTATTTTAGCTGCTTATATTGCCGGTAATCTACTCTGTTTCACGTGAAACATCAATCTTCAACACTGGCCAAAAGACTGTGATGGTGAGTTTATGCTTTATTTTCCGATGCAAAAGTTTGAAAAAATATGATCAAGAACATCCTCAATATCAACATGCCCAAGAATACGGGACAGCGCTGATGTAGCTGATCTGAACTCTTCAGCCACCAATTCCGTCTGGTTAGCTACAGATAGATGTAAGCTTGCCTCTAAATGCTCTACAGCCTGGCGAACGGCCTGCTGATGGCGCACACGTGTTAGTGTAATGGATGATGAAGTGCGGTTCAGTTTCTGGATAATCTCCCCTAGCCGCGTCTCAAGTTCACTTATCCCTGATCCGTCTTTTGCGCTTATAAATAGAACAGTTTGTTCGGATGCTTGATCTGTTGTATGCCGTTTATCATCAGTCACCACACCCACATCACTCTTGTTTAGCAAAATAAGAGATGTTTTTGACCCCCAAGTGATGATTTCATCCATATCTTTAGACCAGCCAGGCTGACTGCCATCAACAACAACAACGAGAATATCTGCGTCTGCCGCTGCCTGTCTAGCCCGCTCAATGCCTTCATTTTCTATAGGATCATCTGTCTTGCGCCATCCTGCTGTATCTTTCACCGCCACTGGAACGCCCGCTATTTCAAGTCCAACTTCTATACTATCTCGTGTGGTACCTGGAATAGCTGACACAATCGCGGCTGGGCGTCCCGCTAACAAATTCAATAAAGTCGATTTACCAGCATTTACTGGGCCCGCCAATACAACAGAAAGTCCCGCTCTGATTTTCTGACCTTTGTGAAAATCGGCCAAACCTGCTTCCATGTCACCGTGAATTGTTTGAATTCGGTTTCTGATCTGCGTTTCTAATGTTGCAGGAAGATCTTCGTCGGTAAAATCTATTGAGGCCTCTAACTCAGACAGGCAAGCAATTATTTCCTTCCGCCAGTTTTCAACGGGACGGCGTAGACTGCCTGCCATTTGCGCAGCAGCCTGAACGCGCTGCAGGGATGTGTTGGCGTCAATCAGATCCGCAAGCCCTTCGGCTGCCGTAATATCTGTTTTATTATTATCAAGGGCGCGGCGAGTGAATTCACCCGCCTCAGCCAAGCGGAAACCTGACACAGCCGCAAGATGGTTTAGAATATCTTCAACTACAGCTGGTGAACCATGGCAATAAATCTCTGTGACGTCCTCTCCTGTTGCCGAAAGGGGGCCGACAAATGCAATCATAATCACATCATCGATGAGATCCCCCTCTTTATCCCTCAGCCATCGCCTTTGTACCTGACGAGGTAGTAGTGATGTCGCTCCAAACAAGTTTGGCACATCACCAGCTTGTGGACCTGAAACACGAATGACAGCTATAGCAGAGCGGCCGGGTGGTGTGGCTAACGCGAAGATTGTATCTGCGAAGGACGGTATTTTCATTATGATGTTCAAAAAAGTTTACTGTGTTAAGCTTAATTATAAAAACCAGCCACGTCCCACAACTTCAAACTGGTAGACTCCATGTACACAAGTTCATTTCACTCTCCACTTGGATACATACGTGCCTGTTCAAATGATGCCGGCCTGTATGGACTTGATTGGCAACAACAGCCCTTCATAAGGGCTGACTACGAAAATGATGTTTCACGTGAAACAGTTAAACAGATTAAGCATTATTTCAACAGCCAGTTATCAAATTTTACGGTGCCACTTGATTTATCTCTCTACAGCCCAGCTCTTGTGAAATGGTTGTCTGTTTTAGCCACGGTGCCATTTGGTGAGGTTATCACCTATAAAGAATTTGCAAAAAGATGGGGAAATGTTCAAGCTGCCAGAGCAGCTGGTCAGGCCTGCAGGCGCAACCCATTGCCAATTATTATTCCTTGCCACCGGGTAGTACAAACTGACGGCAAATTTGACAACTACAGTGGTGGCGATAAAACAAACCCAAGAGATCCAAATAATGTTAATAGAAAACAATGGCTTATCGATTTAGAATCGAAACTCATTTGACCGTCTAGCTATTCATTTGCTCAAAAAAATCATTATTTGTTTTTGAATGCCGCATTTTGTCAGCTAGGAATTCCATCGCATCAACTGGCCCCATTTGCATCAAAATACGGCGCAAAACCCACATTTTTGACAAGGTTTGTTTATCAACCAGCAATTCTTCTTTACGAGTGCCAGATTTTGTCACGTCAATCGCAGGGAAGACACGTTTATCGGACAATTTACGGTCAAGAACGACTTCACTGTTGCCGGTTCCCTTGAACTCTTCAAAGATCACCTCATCCATCCGTGACCCAGTTTCAATCAACGCAGTCGCAATAATCGTCAATGAACCGCCTTGTTCCACATTTCGAGCGGCACCAAAAAAACGTTTAGGCCGCTGCAACGCATTTGCATCAACACCACCGGTCAATACCTTTCCTGAGGATGGAACCACGGTGTTATAAGCACGAGCCAAACGGGTAATTGAGTCGAGCAGAATTACAACATCGCGTTTATGTTCAACCAATCTCTTTGCTTTTTCGATCACCATGTCCGTGACTTGAACATGGCGTAATGCTGGCTCGTCAAAAGTTGAAGATATCACCTCTCCATTCACAGACCGTTGCATATCTGTAACTTCTTCTGGACGTTCATCAATAAGCAGAACGATCAAATAAACTTCCGGATGGTTTACAGAGATTGCGTGCGCAATACTTTGCAGCATCATGGTTTTA
>CABYOG010000068.1 GCA_902520575.1 uncultured SAR116 cluster alpha proteobacterium | reverse complement strand
GGCCTTACAGGCTGGTTTATCTCTATTTTTATTGCCCGCCTATCAGCCTCATCTATGGAAAATTGGCTATCTGATTTCATTGCTGTTGACGGCCTCACCGAAGTGTTGTCCTGGGCACTGCCCTTTGCAGGCACAGCAGTTATCTGGTTTATCTTTGCTTCTCTAATTGCCCCAAGCCTGAAGCGTGCTGGCCTTGGCGCACTGGATAAATGGTTAGGTGTTATCTTTGGGTTAATCCGTGGAGCGCTGTTAATGACTATATTTTACGTGGGGTCTGTTTTATTTGTGCAATCAGAAGATAAGCTTTACCCTTTTATGAAAAACAGCCAGTCCAGCCCCTTAATCCGCATGATCACTTCAGGGTTTGCCCCATTTCTGCCTGCTGATTGGCAGTCCCGGCTATCCGTCATGGATCTTGAACCGACATTTTTAGACTCCACAGTAGAATCTACAAAGCAGCAGCTTGACCAATTAGAAGGCAGTCTGAATCTACGTGATGATGAACGCCAATAAACACTCCATAATGCTTCTCTTTCCATGGACGTTGCGCCATTGCTATGCTATGCCTATGCAGTCCTATGAGACTGCGCTTTTTCCAGCTTTCTGAACAAAGTTGACAATATAATGACTCCTTTTAACCTTCACTCAGAGCAAGAACGCTTTAACGAAGAATGCGCGGTTTTTGGGGTTTATGGCTCTTCAGAAGCACATGTGCTTACCGCTCTTGGCCTGCATGCCCTTCAGCACAGGGGTCAGGAAGCAACCGGAATGGTCAGTTTTGATGGGCAACAATTCAACAGTTATCGCGGCCTGGGTCATGTTGGCGATAATTTTAATGCCGGATCGCCTAACCTAGAAGCGTTGAAGGGTCATGTGGCGATAGGTCATAACCGATACTCAACAACCGGATTGAGTGAAGTTCGGAATATTCAGCCCTTTCTGACCGAACTAGCCTTTGGCCAGTTTAGCATCGCACATAATGGAAACCTTACAAATGCTGTCCGTCTACGCAAAAGCCTAGTAGAAACAGGCAGCCTGTTCCAATCGACGACAGATACTGAGATTATCATTCATCTGACAGCACGGTCACACCATGCTGACCCAATTGAGAGGCTGAAAGAAGCATTGATGCAGGTCACTGGTGCCTACGCGCTAGTCAGCATTGTTGATGATAAGTTAATTGGTGTCCGAGACCCGATGGGGATCAGGCCGCTTGTACTGGGAAAAGTTGGCACTGCGCATATTTTGGCGTCTGAAACTTGTGCACTTGATATCATTGGCGCTGATTACATTCGAGATATCGCACCAGGTGAGCTGGTTGTGATTGATGAAAAAAAGGTTAGCAGTCAGATGATTGCAGCTGAAAAACCATCCCGGTTCTGTATTTTTGAATATATTTATTTTGCCCGCCCAGATTCAACACTTGAAGGCCGCTCAGTCTATCAAGCCAGAAAACAGATTGGCGCAGAACTGGCAAACGAAACAGCTGTTTATGCTGACCTTGTGATACCGGTTCCTGATTCTGGTGTGCCCGCAGCGCTGGGTTATGCGCAGGCATCGGGCATACCCTTTGAATTAGGCATAATCCGCAACCATTATGTGGGCCGCACATTCATTCAGCCAACTGATGCTGGCCGGACTTCTGGTGTGATGATGAAGCACAACGCTAATCAGGAAATCATTAGCGGCAGGGATATTGTGCTTGTTGATGATTCAATTGTGCGAGGCACAACGTCACGTAAAATTGTCATGATGATGCGGGCTGCAGGCGCGCGAAAAGTTCATATGCGCATCGCTAGCCCGCCAACCACCAACCCCTGCTTTTATGGTGTAGATACACCAGACCGTGACAAACTCATGGCTGCTCAGATGAGCGTTGCAGAGATGTGCAAAGAAATTGGCGCAGACAGTCTAGCATTTGTTTCTATCAAAGGGCTCTACAGAGCGATGGGTGAAACAAGCCGCCATTCAGAAACCCCCCAATTCTGTGACGCATGTTTCACAGGTGATTATCCTTTAAAAGAAACCTTTTACTCTGCTGTATAAATTCGATTAGATAAGTCATGCCTACTGTTCGTCCTGATTTAACAGATAAAGTTATCCTGATTACTGGCGCCAGCCGTGGCATCGGGCGGGCAGTAGCGCTTACTTGCGCACAGGCCGGGGCAGAAGTCATTATTACCGGCCGAACTATGGGCGCGCTTGAAGAGCTGGATGATGAGATATCAAAAACCGACGGCAAAGCAACTATAGTTGAGCTAGATCAAGCCGATAAAGCCGCGATGGCCCGCCTTGGACACGCCATAGCAACACGTTGGGGCCGCCTTGACGGGTTTGTCGCTAATGCAGGCCAGCTCGGCCAGATGGCCCCTATGCCACATATTGACCCAGAGATTTTTGAAAAGACCATCATGGTGAATTTGACTTCTATCTGGTATCAAATTGCGGCCTTTGACACACTTTTAAGAGCTTCCAACGCCGGGCGTGCTATTCTGGTATCTAGTGGAGCAGCCCAAGGTGCACGTGCCTATTGGGGTGCCTATGCAGTTTCAAAAGCTGGCTTAGAAGCTATGGCACGTTCCTGGGCAGCAGAGAGTGAGAAAACTGAGATGAGGGTCAATCTTATTGACCCTGGGGCAACACGCACAGCGATGCGGGCAGCAGCCTATCCTGGTGAAAACCCAGACAATTTACGCACTGCAGAGGATATCACACCTGCATTTCTGCATTTATTAAGCCCTGATTGCACAAGTCAAGGCATGCTTTATAAAGCAGCTGAATTAAGCGCAAAGTTGGGCGCACCTATCTAGCTCGCTTTATCAAAAAACGCCGCGGATGCAGTTCCATCATGATCTGATAAGGCAGAATTGAGGGGCGACCAGCAATTTCATGAGCAAGAGATTTCCCTATAAGACTTGCCAGAGTTAACCCGCGCGCACCAAGTGCACTGACAACAGAAAGGCCCGGAGTTATCTTTCCTGCCAGGGGCAATCTGTCAGGATAGGCAAGACGTCGTGATGTTCTGCCCTGCCACTCGGATGGTTGACCAGCGAGCTGACGCAATTCAACCGGCATTAACTCTAGATTATGAAGATGACCTTTTTGAGATACTTCTGTATCTGCAGTTGGATCAAACCCTGCACCCAAATACTGCTCACCCTCTATCAAGGGCGTTGTATATCCAGAATAATTCAGGGCTATTTGAAGTGCAGCTAATTCTGTTGTCTTTGGCAAAATGCTCAACTGGCCTGATGTAACTTGATAGACCCCTAAATCATAACCAATGGTCTCCAAAAGTTCCGGCAAATCTGCTCCTGCACATAAAACGACATGCTCAGCTGTAAATGTGCGGCCATCCGTGCAATGGGCTATCCAAGCACCCTCCTCACCTGAAATTGCGTGCAATTTTGCGCCATATATACGCTCAACACCCTTTGCTAATTGACCTGATAGCTGTCTCGGTTGTATTACAGCCCCTGTCTTAAATAACAAACCACCTGACTTGACAGGCAGGCCACAGGTAGCCGATAGTTCATCTGCACTTCTGTAGGTTGCCAGATCAGATGGGAAACCCTGAGCTGCAATCTTTTTCTGACGAGATGATTTACGCTTATCATAGTCAAGGCTGATGACACCATTGCTGATAATGAGTTCGTGTGCGTCGAGAAAAGCACGTGTATCGGCAAGAGAGGAGATGGACAGGCGCATGCCAACCATATCCCCGACTGTCAAAAACGGCACGACAATGCCTGCAGGATTTCCAGAGGCCCCCGCACCTTCCTGCGCAGCAGCGTCAAGAATTATTGCTTGGATACCAAGGGTCTTCAGTCCACCCGCTACTGCGCAGCCCGCAATACCACCACCAATCACTAGAACTTTGCGTGGTCGTAATTGTTTTCCTAAAGAGAAGCCCTTTATATAAGAAGCGATCAACATATCGCGCTTACACCCAAAACCAGCAACCCTCTGACATGTAAAGCCAGCATCAGCTAATGACGATCTGACTGATGCAGCAACGGTAAATGTTGCCAAGCGCGCTTTGTGAGCAGACAGGCGCGCGATCTGCTGACATATTTCAGATGACCAAATTTCT
>CABYOG010000067.1 GCA_902520575.1 uncultured SAR116 cluster alpha proteobacterium | reverse complement strand
TCGTTTACAATCAGATGAAATGAAACGTCTGTCATGCATTTACCTTCAGCTTTTTTGCGGTAAGCTGCCACGGCTTCGCGAAGAGTTTGACCTTGTTCAGGAAGACAAAAAGGAAGGATCGTTGTGTTACCCCCACAAGCAGCAGATCGAGTACCTGTTTCAAAATCATCAGCCATCTCAACACCTGGCCCGGAAGGTTGAGAGATATGCACGTGACTATCGATACCACCTGGTAACGCGACTAGACCCTCTGCATTAACAACATGCTTACCATCTAGATTGGAGTCGATTGCTGCTATCTTGCCGTTTGTTATACCGATATCCGAATTAACAGTTCCATTAGCTGCAACCACCATCGAGTTTTTTATCACGCTTTCATAGTACATAAATTTTAGCTTTTTCTATTCATTATAAGATGTTCGTTTTCCGGAGCTGAGAGTTGTCCAGCCAATCTCATCCTTATGATAGGCAAGATTGTCTTTATAAAATGAGCTAGACTAGTTAGTTATTTGTAATAAAAGATTGAAAAATTTGATTGATGACTAAGAAACAGCGTAAACAGGATTTACTTAAAATACTTTATGATGAAACTATTTCGGCTTTAAGAAGCGAGTAAACTTCTTTTTTTACTCACGACCACGATATTTCGATAGGAAGTTAGACTAGACGCTAAATTAATTTTATTAAGCCGATAACACCATCATGACCAAAGTTACCAACCGCCCTGCCGATTTCTACTGCCAAAAATTACTATAGACGGTGCATAAAATGCACAACGTAGGAGGAGGTTTTGCGGGAAATTGAGCTTATTGCATGTAACGTCAATATAAGAATCCTTTAGAAACCTGCTTTAACGACTGCATAAAATCCATTTACATTTACTTAAGTAAAACTTTTGTAGATGAATAAACAAATATTGGAGATAGAATGAACGATAGCCAAAAGCTAATTATCGCAAAAAAGATCCTTCTAGGCTTTGACAGACTAGGGCGAGCAGAGATTGTTGAGGGGAAGGCAATTTTTGTAAAAAATAACAAAATAAATGAGATTGGTCCTACCAGTGCATTAAGGCAAAAATATAAAGAAATTCCAGAAATTGGAGGAGAAAATCTATTTGCAATGCCCGGCTTAGTGAATGCGCATCATCATTTGGGCGTCACACCTTTTCAACTGGGAGCTCAAGACCACCCACTGGAGCTTTGGTTCGCTGAACGCTTAAAGATGCGAAACGTACCGCCAACATTAGACACACTTTATTCCGCTTTTGAGATGATATCGTCAGGTGTCACTACAGTACAGCATCTTCAAAGTCGCGCGCCCGGAAATTTACCGTCAGTTCTTGACCAGTCTAACGAAATAATTGCCGCGTATGAGCAGATCGGTATGAGAGCATCATATTCGTTTGCTCTTCGTGACCAAAACCGCATGATTTACGATTCTGACGAAAATTGTCTAGCTCTTCTTCCACCGAAACACCGACCAACGCTAAAAAAGTACTTTGAAAGCTTTAGCCTATCAATCAGTGAGCAATTAGAAATATTCAACATTTTAACAGAGCAACACGCAAAGACTAATTTAATTGAAATACAATTAGCCCCGTCCAATTTACATTGGCTTTCTGACAAAGCGCTTGAAACAATATCAGAAGTAGCAGTAGACACAGGTGCAAAAATACACATGCATTTGTTGGAAACACCTTATCAGGCCGAGTACGCCAGACGTCGGATAGGCCAATCAGCATTGGAATATATAGATAAATTTGGGCTTTTAGGTCCTCAGCTTACTATTGGGCATGGTGTATGGATGACAAAAGATGATGTTGATCTTTTAGCAGAGAGTGGAGGTTGTCTTTGTCATAATTGTTCATCAAATCTACGTCTCAAAAGCGGCAAAGCTGATTTAGCTAGTTTTTTATCAAAAAATATTCCAATAGCATTAGGTATTGATGAGGCCGGAATAAATGATGACCGCGATATGCTACAAGAGATGCGGCTAGCTTATACTTTACATAGACCACCCGGCCATTCTTCGCCAAACCCAAGCGCTGCAGAAATTTTAAGAATGGCAACAGAACATGGTGCAGCTAGCACACCTTTTTCCGGAAAGATTGGTCGACTTGAAAAAGGCCTATTTGCAGATATTTTACTCCTAGATTTGAACTCTTTAGCTTTCCCATACCAAGATTTTGATATACCTCTACCAGATATTATAGTGAGGAGAGCCAAGCGCAAAAGTGTTGATACGGTCATAATTGATGGCAATGTGGTATTCAACAAGGGCAAATTTACCAGAGTAGACGAAGACGCTTTATTGGAAGAAATTAGCAAAGTCCTTAGCCGGGCAAAGACACCAGAGGAGATCAAATTAAGAGAGCTTTCAGAAATCATAATGCCAGCGGTTAAAAATTTTTATTCAGGATGGTATTAATACTTCAACAAATAGATGGCGCTAAAAAAATAGTGTGACCAAGTTTGTCAAATTTAATTCGCATTTTATGGCATTGTGATTGAAGCTACACATGCAACGCTTCAATAAAACTATTTTCGAGGCATGAAAAATCTTCACCCTTTCTTTGTAACTGAAGTGGGTTAATTCAATCTCTCAAGAAACTGTTGGCAAATCATCTTCAAGATAAATGCGTATAATTTGCTCAAAATTTGTTTCACTTTCAAATCCAAAAGTGTGCGCGCGATCCGTCTGAAAATCACGAGGCCAACCCGCAACAATTTTGACAATCTGTTCATCAAGTTGAGGCTTAATCAGCTTTACCACGTCATTTCCAGCGACTGACCGCAAAGCCTCAATCTGCTCAGCAACAGTGCAAGACACGCCTGGCATGTTTAGTGCACGCCGACTACCCAGAGCGTCCAAATCAAGAGTTGCGGCATGCGTCAAAAACCTCGCCGCAGAGCGTGGCGAGGCATGCCAATGACGCACATTATCGCTGACCGGCAAAATTGCTTCAACACCATTAAGCGGTTCACGGATAATGCCAGAGAAAAAGGAAGAGGCTGCCAGATTTGGCTTGCCGGGACGCACACAGATAGTGGGTAGGCGAATGGAAAGCGCATCAATGAAGCCCTTTCGGCTGTAATCAGAAAGCAACAACTCAACAATTGCCTTTTGCGCGCCATATGATGTCTGCGGTGTGCAGAAAAACTCATCTGTTATCCTTGCAGGAAAGGGCGCCCCAAAAACCGCAATAGATGATGTGAAAATTAGTTTTGGCCTGTAGCTGCCCCCGGATTGGTCATGGTGAAAACGCAAAGCTTCTAGAAGTGACCAAGCGCCAGACATATTAATCTGCCAGCCTTTTTCAAATTCCAGCTCAGCCTCTCCTGACACAATCGAAGCGAGATGAAAAATCAGGTCAGGCTTTAATTCTGCAAGTTTCTTAGCTTCAGCCGGGTCAGCAACATTGCCAACTAGAACAGAGCAGCCATTTGCACCAGAAGGCACATGAGCAGAAACGATATCGTGAAGATAAAGTTCAGATGAGCTATCTATTCCTGATTCCCCGGAAAGAATACGGTTCAGTAATTTCTGACCTACCATTCCTGCAGCACCCATAATCAATACACGCATTTATCTTTCCTTTTAATCATTAAATAATCACTGACAGAGCGAATTACTATTTTCAATTCATGTCATTGTGTCATTATGTTTTTGCCAGCAGGCCCTACAATAGAAATTTATTCCGTAATAGATAGCATGAGTCAACTTGACTGATGAGAAAGCAACTTAAAGGCGCAAACAGGGCATAAAGTTATGGACGCATCAAGAACAGGAAAGAGGCTAGCAGAGAAGACCGCCCTTATAATCACTGCAGTTCATGGCATCGGCACGGCATCTGTGCTGGCGATAGTAAAGAAAATCACCGTGCTTCTGTTAAGTCTGGCCTTTGGCAAAAGTGCCTTCACAACAAGGCAGGCGCACATAATTGACGGCGGTTGTTCAGACTGATAAGCCAAACAAAGAGAAGAATTTAAACTATATTCAGACATACAGAAGCGAGTGGAAAAGGCGATGACAGACCGCAAAATCAAAACTGAAAATCTGCGTTCGCGCCTCTGGTTTAACAACCCAGATGATGCGGAAATGACAGCACTATATACAGAGCGTTATCTAAATTACGGACTAACAAGGGATGAGCTGCGCGCAGGCAAACCCATTATTGGCATTGCACAGACCGGGTCTGATTTATCACCTTGTAATCGTCACCATTTAGAACTGGC
>CABYOG010000066.1 GCA_902520575.1 uncultured SAR116 cluster alpha proteobacterium | reverse complement strand
GCGCATTAGTTCAACGTTGTGAAAACCAGTACCAGTATCAATTACGATTTGGCATTCATCGATTTCTATTTCATAGCACGATGTATTCCCTCCGTATCTGTCGAATTCTGGTGAAGAATTAGAAACTGAGCCTCGTACGCCATGCACTTTGAATTTCATGGACATTATATTCCTATCCTCCATTTTTATTTGACTGAGTTCAAATAAAAGAACTTGGCTTTTGAAAAAAACCTGTTTTCAGCTCTGGATTAATTAGAATTTGAACATGAGGCCACATAAAGTGCAAAATAATTGTGCTTTTGATTTATTTTTTCTTAAACTCTTTTCTGCAAAAAAGCTGCTCGGAAGGTATAAACGGGAGCCATCATTAGAAAAAAAACAAAAAAAACAGAGCATTAATATTCATTAAAGTGTGTTCTTTTAGCAAACTTTATTTTCAGCAGAAGATTTTGGTAGCCTCCTCAATGAGTGACTCTCTTTCATTAGCCCGTATTTTTATCAACTTTAGAAAAACTTACCTGTTAACCACACGGATACCTTGCAGGGATAAATTATTGCGGCAGTTGGATGCAGATACTACTTTCTTCCATTAGTCCATGAATGGCTCCCCCCATACAGTACATATTTGTTTCCCGCCACACTAAGGGTATAGGTTGCCTAATCTACTGGTGTAAAAAATCTCTCGGCAAGCCTTGCATAAAACCCCGCTGGGATAACTTAGGCTGCAAGAGCAGCAAAATTATAATCTGTTTGTAAGGGGGGGCAAGTTTCTCCTCCACAAATAAATTTTCTTAGCCCCCCCCGACATCTTGCTAACCCTGTCACACAAAAGTGTTCTAGGTGTGACAGAGTGTGTTTGAAATTTTTGATTATGAGTTGTGCTGAGTGAGGGTATAGGTGGACGCTGACAGGCTTTGATTGTTTTGTTTCTCCAAGCTTGGCCGACAATCGATATCGTTTATGTTTAGCTTACCTGATAGGCTACATAGATAAGCAAAGCGATAATCACTAATTTACCGTAGTCTAGATCGAAAGCTGTACCTTCACCAAAATTAGCTTCAAAGGAGTTCTTTTTAGCGACTTCTGCCTGCTTTGGTGCTGAAGGTGACACTTTGGCTTTAGTTACAGATTTTTTTGCTGCTTTCTTTTTTCTTGTTGGGGCTTTTGCCATCTGTTGAATTCCTATTCTTTTAATTTTTTGAGTTTGAGTTTTTGCAACCTAGAACATCTGAGGCATCATGTCTATCAAGAGGTTCCTGCCATTCCTAAAGTTTAATGAGGTTAGGCTTTAAAGAGACGAAAACGATAACATTATTAATGCAGCAGATTTGGGTAGTCGCAATAAAAAATTCTTTTTCTCAGTTTGCAGTGAAAGGGGTTAGTGCAAGTTTTCATTATCCTAAAACATATCTCACAAAGTATTTGTGCCTCATCTGAGTTATGTCCTCACCAGTCGGCGTGGAGTTGACAACTTGCCCGCAATTAAAGCAACTTACCTGCCAGCTAGAACCCTGATTATCATAAACAGTCCTATAGGCAGCTGTATCAGAGCAGCATCTGCTGCATTTCACTCTTTGATAGTAATATTTATCCTCAAACAAATTACCTATCCTTCAACACTATGCTTTGCCTCCCAAAGGACAGAACTGTGTGGGAACCATAAGTTTGTTGATTTGACTTTCAATAGCTCCTAAATCAGCACTTTTTTTCAGATATGCAAGCCATTTTTCATTTGCATATAGTTTAGTTCTTTTAGCCTCTCGGTCTCCCGCATTTTCATAGACCCAGATGTGTACATATTCATTCGGGTCACCTGTCTCTCCCTTTAGATATGCTAATGGGCTGCCAAGGCAGCGAAACTGTGGCTCCTTGCCATACTTTTCATATAGAGCTAAGTGAGTGTTAATTGTACCCGGTCGGCAACGATATGTGCGAACATCTACAAGCATGATTTCACCTCATTGTTTTTGGATAAATATGATTATGGCACCATGTAAGATTGAGAGAGTCAACACAATGAAAAAACTTCATTTTACGGACTCTATACAAGCGGTAGATATAGTATCTAAGTCAGGTATGAGGTCATGAAATTAATAATCCGGGCATGTATAATCTGTCTGTATATTTTTACTGCTATGTTTGCGGGGGCGACGGACATATGGCAAAAAAATATTCAATCATTTGCATTGATAGGTGAGGGTACCCTTAAGGTATTTGTTTGGGATCTATACGATTTAAGGCTTTTGTCAGAAATGAACTCTTTTTCTTGGCAGAATAAGTTCATATTGGAATTTGATTACAAACGGGAATTGAAGAAAGATAAAGTTATTGAGGCTTCTCTCAAAGAGATGAGACGTCAAAAAGGTGTTGCAGAAAAACAAATTAATGCTTGGAAAACGTATTTAGAACAGGGGATCAATACAGTACGGGAAGGGACAAAGGCGGCTGTCGAGTGGGCGCCTGATGGCCAGATTACTTTCCATTATGAGGGCAAGACCCCGGTTATTATTAGTGATAAACTCTTTGCTGAAGCATTCATTAACATTTGGCTCGGGCGAGAGACTTCTGAGCCAGAATTACGCTCTGCACTGCTGGGAAAACGGCAACCAAATACACAATGAAAAATACAAGATGATTTTTTGGAAAAGTTTTTAACTTTGGGTATTCACTCGCAAACAAGACTTACGAGTTGTTTTGGCTTACTATCATAGATTGCGTTTAGCTTAATCAATTTTATCATGATCCCTTGCGACAGCGCGATTATAAGCAGCAAGACCACACATGTTTCAGGGCTTAACCATCTGTAAAGGAGCCATTTATGCCAAACTCACATTCATTTCTTTTACAAAGTAGATATTCAATATCTTCAAAGCAAAAACTTTTAATAAAGTCTCTTATAAAGAAGTGAGTATGTTTCAGCCCCACCAATCTTATCATAATCAAAACTTAAATCCTGATCAAAATTGTAAGTTGGGTGATTATTGCTGAGGGTGAGTCCCAGGCCTTGGCCGCATTTTCTTGAGGCTTCGTAATCATATTTTTCACAGAAGACTTTTGGCTTTAATGTAATGTAATTGAAGCCATAAGGTCTCAAGAGATTGACTGGGTCCCCAAGCACAGTTCCAAATTCGGGCGAAAAGGAAAATCTGAAATATTCATCTGAGCCAAAATCTATCTGCTGCTGTGAAGAGAGACCACTACTACGAACATCAAATGTGCCAGTGTCAAACACAGATTTGCCGGTTGTATATTTCAATTTTGGGCTCAGCATGCTTGAGCTAAATCTTATTTTTCCTGTTAATCCAAGGGAGTATGCTGTCGAATTTCTATCATAATCGCCTGCTACTTGGATGCCATTCACGTTTGTATCTAGCGAGTTATTCTCATATGTTTTTGAGGCCATTAAATCAAGCACTAGTGAATCCGCTAAATCGTAAGCTGCGTAGACACCAGCGGAAACAGAGCGGCCTGTGTTGGTTCCAATGCTTGTGCCGGTCATAGTAGTGTCTGAGAAGCCCGCACCTAATATTAGTCCGTACATGGTTGAAGGTGATGGTCTTGTGCTAAAGTTGAACGCTGTGGACATGAATGTGTTTTTAACGCCTTTATCATTTTTAGAGTGACTTATTGATGTCTCCCAAGACGTATTTCTAGTCCCTTTTGCATTCACGTTGTCAAATGACATTGAACCTTTTAGCAACTCACTATTATCAGACCAGTCCACTTCGACATTCTGGAAGGTCATAACCGGTCCTGTCTGTGGACGATTTGTACTAGATAGTAATGTTGAATTTCTAGACATAATGCGGTCAAAAAATGCTGTTTCCAGCCTCAGCGCACTATTTTTACCAAATAATATTGCATCAGATATTTCCTTTTGACTGGTTTGCGTCAAAAGCTGGTCGTCATCTGTTATTGAGATTGAAGCCGCTGCAGTTGCGATCGTGGCATTTGTTGGGTTTGACAGTGTAATGTTAAAAGCCTTGCTATTCTCAAAAATCAGGTCATTAACCACGGGAACAGATATAGACTGCGTTAGCTGATTTGCTGCAAATGTTAATGTCCCGCTGGTGTTTGCGTAGTCACTGCCAGCAATAGCTGTGCCGTCGCTGGTGGCGTAATCTACGGTTACAACCAAAGGCGTTAAGAAACTTAAGGAAACATCTACACTTACCGCAGAAGTGTTTTCAGAAACCGTCGCTGGGCTAACAGAAATCGTTGGGTTGCCATCATCATCGGTGATTGTAATTACGCCAGTCGCGTCGGCGATGGTCGCTCCACTACTTACGTTTGATAGTCCAATATTGAATGTCTCAGTGCCTTCTGGAAGATTGTCCGCTAGAACATTAACAGATACAGTTTTTGAAGTTTCT
>CABYOG010000065.1 GCA_902520575.1 uncultured SAR116 cluster alpha proteobacterium | reverse complement strand
TATGCGCCGGTTCTGGAGTGCCTCAAACAGTAGATATAAGGTCATTATTTTAGTAAGTGATGCTGGAAAAAGTTGTTTATCGGCACTACGGGAATAGAGAACCCGTCCGCTGGATTCTTCCACAATGATAGAGGCATATTTCGGGTTGGCGGTAGCTGGGGGGCTGATCAACAGGCCAAGACTGAAGATGATAGAGGTCATGAACATAAGCGGCTTTACCGCTTTCTGAAACGAAATTCGGGCCAATTGGGTCGATTTGGTGTGACCTATATCTAGTGGCAAGCAGCTCATTACGGTCTTAACCATACTATATCTCGTAACAGAAACAAGTGATTGCTGGCGTAAGCAACGGTAAAAAGGTAGAATCGACATCACGATGCGGATTTTTCCAGCTTTATGACTTCAATTATTCAATTTAAGTGCCAATATTAAGTAGAAGGTGTCAAAAATGTTAACGATAATATTGAGTCTAAGAGTTTAACCAAAATGAGCAGAAACAATCGGTCTGAAGATGATGATGCAACTGGCAGCGTTCTTCTTGAAAAAAAAGAGAAGACAGAAAAGCCATCGCTCTACCGTGTTCTTATGCTGAACGACGATTACACTCCTATGGAATTTGTGGTGCTCGTCCTTCAGCGCTTTTTTGGTCATAATCATGAAGCAGCGCAGCAGATTATGTTGCACGTTCATCAGCGAGGTGTCGGTATTTGCGGCGTTTATACTTTTGAGATTGCCGAGGCAAAGGCTAGTCAGGTGATGAACTTTGCTCGGCAGAATGAACACCCTCTGCAATTGCAGCTAGAAAAGGAGTAGCTGGAACATGTTGTCCCCAGATCTTGAAGAGACGCTGCGGCGCGCATTGTCAATAGCTGGTGAGCGTTCACACGAATTTGCAACCCTTGAGCATCTTTTACTCGCTTTGATCGATGATGAGGATGCGATTGAGGTTCTAAAGGGCTGCAAAGTTGATATCAGCGAATTACGTGATCTTTTAGTCAATCACATTGAAGATGAATTATCTTCTATTGTGAACCCATCTGAAAATCTGGAAGTGCAGCCAACAGCGGGTTTCCAGCGCGTTGTTCAGCGAGCCATTATTCACACGCAGTCTTCTGGCCGTGGTGCTGCAACAGGAGCGAATATCCTAATTGCCATGTATTCTGAGCGTGAAAGTTATGCAGTGTGGTTCTTGAACTCACTGAACATGTCGCGTCTTGATGCGGTGAGTTTTGTCAGCCATGGCAACGGCGGAACTGTGCAAGGTACAGACCAGAGCGATGACAAGTTAGGAGATGGAGAAGGAAGTAAGTCTGACCCACTGTCTGAATATGCTGTCGACCTGATAGCAAAAGCTAGAGACGGGCGTGTTGACCCTTTAATTGGCAGAGATAAGGAAGTTGACAGGACAATACAGGTTTTATGCCGGCGTACCAAAAACAATCCTTTATATGTGGGCGACCCAGGCGTTGGCAAAACAGCTATTGCTGAGGGGCTTGCCCTGCGGGTGGTTCAGGGGACGGTTCCGGATGTTTTAAAATCTGCAGTTATTTATGCACTGGATATGGGCCAGCTCCTTGCTGGAACGCGCTATCGCGGTGATTTTGAGGAACGACTGAAAGCGGTTATGAAACAAGTTGAACAAGACGACAATGCGATTCTGTTTATCGATGAGATTCATACAATCATTGGCGCGGGGGCCACGTCTGGGGGAGCTATGGATGCCTCTAACCTCTTGAAGCCTGCTTTGCAGACAGGAGGGCTACGCTGCATTGGGTCAACCACTTATAAAGAGTTCAGATCCTATTTTGAGAAAGACCGAGCTCTTGCTCGCAGATTTCAGAAAATTGACATCACTGAGCCATCTGTGCCGGACAGTATCCGCATTCTGCATGGGCTGAAACAGCGTTATGAAGAACATCACGGCGTTCGATTTACCAGCGCAGCTTTAAAACAGGCTGTTGAACTGTCAGCGCGTTATATCAACGACCGTAAATTGCCCGATAAAGCCATCGATGTGATTGATGAGGCAGCCGCAGCGCAGAATTTGTTGCCACCATCACGGCGCCGGCAAGTGATTGGACAGAAGGAAATCGAAACGACAATTTCTTCCATTGCACGGATTCCGTCAAAACAGGTTAGCCGTGATGATAAGAGTGCCTTAAAGACACTTGAAACAGACCTGCAACGGATGGTGTTTGGTCAGGATCAGGCCTTATCAATTCTTGCGTCCGCCATCAAATTGTCACGGGCGGGCTTGCGTGAACCAGAAAAACCGATTGGCAATTATTTGTTTTCTGGTCCAACAGGTGTGGGTAAGACAGAAGCTGCGCGCCAGCTTTCTGAAATTTTAGGGGTCAAACTCATCCGTTTCGATATGTCCGAATATATGGAGCGCCACACGGTAAGCCGTCTTATTGGCGCTCCTCCAGGATATGTCGGTTTTGATCAGGGGGGCTTATTAACCGATGCTGTTGACCAGGCGCCGCACGCTGTTTTGTTGCTTGATGAGATTGAAAAAGCGCATCCTGATTTATTTAACATTCTGCTTCAGGTTATGGATCATGGGCGACTGACAGACAGTAACGGTAAATCAGTAGATTTCCGCAATGTTATTCTGATTATGACAACAAATGCGGGTGCAGCAGAAATGGCAAAACAGCAAATTGGCTTTGGCCGCGGTCAGAAGCTTGAAGCTGGAACAGAAGCTATTGAGAAAGCCTTCACGCCGGAATTCAGAAATCGGCTTGATGCGGTAATACCCTTTGCACCACTGGAAACAGATGTTGTACGTAAGGTTGTTGATAAATTTGTTATGCAGCTTGAAGCCCAGCTCAGTGATCGGCAGGTTGATATCGTCCTTGACGACCCTGCACGTGATTGGCTGGCTGCACGGGGCTATGATAAGGCCTATGGCGCACGCCCCTTAGCACGGCTAGTTCAGGAAAAGATTAAAAAGCCTCTTGCTGATCACCTTTTATTTGGCGAGTTGGAACAGGGCGGTGTTGTTGAGGTCACAGTTATTGATGATGAATTGGTTGTGACAGTTGCCGCGCCGCGCGCGCAACAGATAAATAATAAATCTGCAAAAAAGGTGAAGTCGAAAGCAGCGCAGCAAAAGCCCAGAGGCAAGAAAAGCCTGAGCAAGGTCTAATCTGCTTTATTGTCGCGCCGGTACGGGCTAATTTTGTCTATGGATCGAGCGTCCGCTTCAACAGCAGCCTGTTCCTGACTCAGGAAACGGCTGACCGCTTCTGAGAATTGTGGATCAGCCAGCCAATGGGCCGAATAGGTATAGACTGGTAGATAGCCTCGCTGCACTTTATGCAGACCCTGAGCGCCAGCTTCGACTGTGGCCAAATTTCTGCTGATGGCAAAGTCAATCGCCTGATAATAACAGGTCTCAAAATGTAGATTTGGAATATGTTCAATACTTCCCCAATTCCGGCCATAAAGTGAATCTTGACCAATAAAATTGAGTGCGCCTGCGATCAGCTCTCCGTCTTTTTCGGCCAAGACCAGTAAAATCTGATCTGACATCTGCATCCCAATCTGGTGGAAAAAGCTTTCTGTCAGATAAGCACCTCCCCATTTTTTTTCGATTGTAGACAGATAAAACTGATAAAAACGATCCCAATGTTCTGGTTTAATATCGGTGTCGGTAAGCTGATGAAATGTAATGCCTCTGTGAAAAAGGCCTTGTCTTTCCTTTCGTAATGTCTTTCGTTTGCGTGATGACAAACTGGCCAGAAAGTCATCAAAACAGTTGTAGTTGTTATTCTGCCAGTGAAATTGAACGCCAGTTCTGATCATCCAGCCTTTATCTTCTAGAACATTCCGGTCTTCATCTATAATGAAATTTACATGGGCAGACGAAATCTGATTGTCTTTTGCGACCCTCTCTAACGCATTCAGCAGGTTGTGGATAATTTCCGGGTGATGATGATCATATAAAAGACGAGGCCCAGGGACAGGTGTAAAAGGAACGGCACATAATAGTTTTGGATAATATCGTCCGCCTGCGCGCTCAAACGCATGGGCCCAGCTGTGGTCAAAAACATACTCACCATAAGAATGATGCTTGATATAAGCAGGTAGAATGCCCACCAGCAGATCAGAGCTACCCTCTCTTGCTGCCAGAAATAGCATATCCCACCCGGTCTGCCCACCAACAGAACCACTATCTTCCAATGCTTTGAGAAATGCATAGCAAAGAAATGGGTGTTTGCTCGGGTTCAGTCTGTCCCATTCATCTGCGGTAAATGCGGATAGTGTGGTATGCGCTGTTATATTCACCTTTATTTTGCCCTTATTCTGCATGTCATAAATATGGCCTCGCCAACTGGACTGGCAAGGCCATATTTTTGACTTATCATGTCCATTATATGCGATAAATATCGAAAGACCGGAGTCCGGCCATAGCTTGCGGCATCAGTCGATCAAAAATGTGCCCTCTACTTCAACAC
>CABYOG010000064.1 GCA_902520575.1 uncultured SAR116 cluster alpha proteobacterium | reverse complement strand
GGCAAACTGGGAGCTAAAATCCGCCATGATGAGCACCATCTCTACATTAACGATCTTCCTCCTATCCGATATATTAGTGAACCGGATCCATCTAAATTAGAGTGGGCAGAGTTTGACAAATTACTTGTAATGGAATGCACCGGCCTGTTCACTTCTGCTGAAGCAGCTAGCATACATATTAAACAAGGTGCAGGGCGGGTGTTAGTTTCTGCACCGTCAGCGGGTGCAGACCGGACAATCGTTTATGGCATAAACCACGAAACCATTACTGGTTCTGACCGAATTATTTCTGCAGCTTCGTGTACTACGAATTGTTTGGCCCCGATGGCTAAAGTAATAAATGATGCTTGTGGCCTAAAGCAAGGCTTCATGACAACTATTCATGCCTACACAGGAGACCAACGACTTTTAGATGCTGAACATAAAGACCCATACAGAGCGCGCGCTGCAGCTAGTAATCTTATTCCGACCACAACCGGGGCTGCTCGGGCGGTTGGATTAGTTCTTCCTGAGCTCGAAGGCAGGCTGGACGGTGTGGCGATACGCGTACCAACTCAAAATGTATCAGCAGTTGACCTTAAGTTTATTCCAAATGAAAAAATCAAAGTACAAACTTTAAATGATTTGTTCAGCAGAGCATCAGAGGGGTTCCTTAGAGATATCATGGATGTGACCAATAAGCCACTTGTGTCTGGCGATCTCAATCACTCTTCAGCATCTGTGACTATGCATTTGGACCAGACACATGTTTTGCAAGGCGGCATGGCCAGAGTTTTTGGTTGGTATGATAATGAATGGGGCTTTTCAAATCGGATGCTGGACTTGGCTTCTTTTTTGAAATAGCTCCCCCCTAGTTTGAGACAATTTGCTTATTGGTTTGAAAAATCAGGTCTTGGTAGGAGCGAGGTTAGAAGCCGCCTAGCCGAAGCCTATGATCAGTTGTTGGTTGTTACATTTTATAAAATATTTTTTTCTTATTTAATTCATATAGTCAATTATTTAAAATCTATAATGGATTATTTACATTATATAGGTTTATAGGTGTTTGGATGTCTTCTCGGTATCAAAAGTTTTTTCAAGAAATTAAGGGGGGACGCACTGCCATATTGGACAGTGGGGTATCAACAGAATTAGAACGGCAAGGGGCCCCAATGCGTGACACTCATTGGTCCGGGCGTGTTTCGATTGATGAATTTGATATTTTGGTAAACACGCATAAAGCGTACATTGATGCTGGCGCTGATGTTATTACTGTCAATAGTTATGCTTCTTCTCGTTTGGTTTTGGGTGACAGCAAAAATGCATCTCTGATTGAAAAAATAAATAAAAAGAATATTGAAGCAGCGTTCGAAGCAAGAATCCAAACTGGAGCGAATGAAGTATTAATAGCTGGTTCAATATCGCATCAAGTTGCGTGGCAAAACATAGATGGAAAATTTAAGAGACAAATTGATATCCCAGTTTCTACAGATGAATTAGATTTTGCATTTAATGAAATGCGAGAATTTTTTGAAGCGGGTGACGTGGACCTTTTGTTATTGGAAATGATGAGCATACCAGAAAGGGCAGTGCCTCTTTATGATTGTGTATCGAATTCAACCTTGCCTGTATGGTGTGGTCTCTCTGCAAAGCGCATCGATCATAAATCCAAAATTACTAGTTTTCACGATGAGTTGGTTTCTTTTGAAAACAATGTAAAAACTGCTTCACGCTACAACTTTGACGTAATGGGTATAATGCATACTGCTGTGGATTTAATAAGTGATTGCAATTCAATAATAAAGAATTATCATACGGGGCCTTTGATGGCTTATCCAGATAGTGGATATTTTCAGGCACCAAATTGGCAGTTTGTCGATATCATTACTCCTCAAAATTTATTAAAATTTGCAGAGGTATGGAAAACAGAAGGTATGCAAATAATTGGCGGTTGTTGCGGTTTAGGACCAAAACATACGAGGTTTTTAACTCGATTGAAGTGAATGCTTTTTCAAGTGTTTTAGCATCTTGGAGGAGAAAAAATGACAGATCCCTTCAAAAAAATCTTGTTAGGTTTAAAAAATATAATTGAAAATCAGAGTCTTGCAGAAGGTCACCTTAAAATCAAGGATATTGCTTACAATGAATTGGAGGTTGCGATTAAAGGAAATAAATGGAGTGAGATTAATTCTTTTTCATCTCAGCTAGCTAAACCATTTTTAGATGTAATGACCAAAGAAAATGCAATTCCAATTTGTGCAGATATATTAAATTTTCCATTTGCTTGGGTTCCTCCAAAAACATCAGACGATCCGTTATATACCGCTCATAGTCATTCTAAAGTTCATGTAGAGTTGTTAGGCCCACAGGGAATCATCAAATCAAAATTTGTAAGATTGGGACTTTATGGCATTCTCCCCAATTCAGAGTACGGGATCAGAACACATCCGGCTGAAGAATTATTCATAATGCTTGCCGGACAAGCTGAGTGGCTTCGTGGAGCGGGTGAATATGAATTAAAAAGAGCGGGTGAGTATTCTTATCACCCCTCCGGGATGCGCCACGCGACCAAAACAACCCACTCAGCGTTTATGTCTGTTTATATTTGGTCTGGCGATATATCAACAGATAAGTACCAGTACCTCGGGTTGCCAACTCAATAAAGTATTGAGCCTACTTCGTTTGCAGATGATGACCCTCCACACAGGTTGAGTTGGAAATTTTCAAAGGGTCTGCAGTCCTTTGATGGGTTGGCAGAGAAGTCTGACCATGGTTTTATTTGTTTATATTGTTGACGGTATCAAAAAACCATAACAAACGGTCAAAGTAAAATATATCTGTCGGAAACAGATAGAAGAGGAGAGATTAACATGGAAATAAAGTGCATTAATCTAGGTTATGTAGTCGCCGACGAAAAAGCAAAGCACGTCGAGGGAATATTCAAAAAGCACGCTGAATGGATGAGTGGATTTTATTCAAGCAAAAACGACGGAGAGAGCCACTTGATATCAGCCTATTTCACTAAATCTCCAGAATTTACAGATCCAACAGACCCTTCAAAGGGCACTACTGGAAATACTATTTTCACCATCAATGAGAGGTTTACATCAATCGAGAGCATTCAAAGACATGTCGAAAATGCGTCCCAAAATGACTATTTCCCAGAGTTTTATGAGATTATGGGAAACTACGGAAAAGTTATAGGAATTGGCGGTGAAGTTTTACATTCGATCAGATAATACAACCAATTAATTTGCTCAGCTTGGGATAGATTACTTTCCTTGTCTCATTGCTACAGCTCTAACCTGTTAGATAAGCCGGCAGCCAATTTAGCAGTTTTGGGTTCTGTTTGAAGGGCTGTGGCTGCGCGGTCTGCAGCTTGCGGACAGCGCAGTTCTACGGTGGGTTGGCAGAGGTGGTGAGGTGAAGTTGAGATACAGTCCAAGACAAATTTTGTCTCGTCTTGTTTATGTGTTTTTTTGGGCGGTAAATCCTAGCCGGTCCTATACCCTCAGGGGGATACCCCCTTGAAACTCAACTACACCGACATCGTAGCAGTAATTAGTGATTTTCAAATTGCTGATATGTTCAAAACGTTTCACTTACTAAAATGTTGCCTCGTATCAGTTTCTGATTTCATCAAAAAATTAATCAGTTAACATCAGAAACGAGTTATGCAATTTGTTCTGAACGCTGAAGCGTCCACAGATCTAAGTAACGTCCATTCTTTTTTAATAATTCGCTATGCGTCCCAACCTCAACCACGACACCATCTTCCAACACAATGATTTTATCAGCTTTCAAAACTGTTGAAAGCCGATGAGCAATTGTGACTACTGTTCTGCCCTGACTAGCTTTTTCAAGGGCTTCTTGGATTTCGTGCTCGGTTTCGCTGTCAAGTGCGCTGGTTGCCTCATCGAGTAATAAAATTGGTGGATTTTTTAAAAGTGTGCGTGCTATGCCAACCCTTTGTTTTTCGCCTCCAGACAGCTTTAATCCACGTTCGCCAACAACTGTGTCGTATTTTTTTGGCAATGACATAATGAATTTGTGGATTTGTGCATTTTTGGCAGCATTGATAACTTCAGCGCGAGTGGGATTTTCTCGTCCATATGCGATATTATAGTAGATTGTGTCATTAAAAAGCACAGTATCCTGAGGGACAACACCGATAGCCTGATGCAGGCTGTCTTGAGTAATGTCACGCACATCCTGCCCATCTATGAGGACTGCACCGTTTGTAACGTCATAAAATCGGAACAAAAGACGCCCAATTGTGGACTTGCCGCTTCCTGAAGGTCCGACAATTGCGACAGTTTTTCCAGCAGGTACATCAACGGTTATTTCCTTAAGAATTTGTCGTCCCTGATCATATGAAAAGCTAACTTTTTTGAAATGAAGGTTACCGTTAGCGATTTTCAGTGTTGGCGCCTTTACGCGATCTTTTATTTCAGTTGGCTCGTCAAGAAGATCAAACATTTGTCTCATATCAACTAGGGCCTGCCTGATTTCACGGTAAACCGTACC
>CABYOG010000063.1 GCA_902520575.1 uncultured SAR116 cluster alpha proteobacterium | reverse complement strand
TGTTTGTTTGGATAGGGTTGTCAGCTCTGTTGTTAGGCGGAGCCGTTCAGTTGCCAAGGTATTTTCAAGGGTGGTAGTCTTTGTTTTTTCGTCTGTCAGCTGGGCGGTCAGGCTGCTCAACTGAGCGGTCAGCAGACTGTTCTGGTTTTCAGCCATTTCCAGCTGAGCCTGAGTTCTGGCTAGATCCGCTGACAAAACTGCGCCTGCCTCACGTTCAAGTGACAGTAGATCACCTAACATCGCAAGCTCTTCGCGCAGGATAATAAGACTTTCATCTTGTCCGGATAATCTATATGCCAAGTTCGCCTGAATCAGAACAAAGACCATCAGAACAAAGACAAATACCATCAACAGGCTGGCTAACGCGTCAACGAACCCGGGCCAGGTGAAATCAGCTGCGCGGGTGCGGTTGCCTAAACGCGAAAGAGCCATTTTTATCGCCTCCTATGGTTCAGCTTTCACTGTTGTGCCAGATTTGTCTTCACCAATTTTCTCTGGGCGTCACGTCATTTCTTGCCAGCTAGCTTTACAATAGCTGTTGATAAGGCCCGTAATTCAGTACTGACTGTTTCTTGCTGCAACCGTGCTTTTTCATCCAGAGAAGAGGTGAGTTGCTGAATTTGGATATTCAGCTGTGCCAACTGTTCACGCAAACGCCTATCATCTGCCATCTGTTCGGAAAGAACGGCAAGTGTTGTGTTCAGACTGGTAATCTGGCGCGTTTGTTCGGTTCGGTCACGCTGCGCTGCGTCTATTGCACTAGCCAGCGTAATCATCGCTCGTGCGCCTTCTTCACTTAATCCCTGCGCTAGGGCTTGCTGCCCACCATCAGAACGACTGGCGGTCTGATCACTGAATTTTGCAAACGCTGATAGCCAGTCTTCAACCTCATTAAAAAACCGGCCCATCGCTTGGCCAAGTTGAAGGTCAAGAAAGCCTATGACCAGACTGCCGCCCAGACCAAACAGCGAAGAGGAAAAGGCTGTGGCCATGCCAGCTAGTGGGGCATCCAGCCCGTTGCGCAGCTGGCTCATCATGGCGTCAAAATCAGTGCTGCTGAGGTCAAGGCCGCCCACAACGCGGCCAACAGACCCGATCGTCTGCAGCAATCCCCAAAATGTGCCCAAGAGGCCTAAAAATACAAGAAGGCCGATAAAATAGCGTGATATTTCACGCGCCTCATCCAGCCGCGCGGCAACTCCGTCAAGGACTGAACGCAGAGATAAAGCGGAAAGATGACCGTCTTCACTTGCATCTGACAGCATCACATGAACGGTAGCCAGCAGGACCGGTCGGGGGGGCAGACTGGCTGATGGTGTTTGTTTTTTGAATATCACTGAGCCATTTGGCTTCTGGAACTAATCGCCAGGTCTGTCTGAAAATAAAGGCAACGCCAATCAGGGCGGTGGCAACGATCACGCTGTTAAGGGCTAGATTGCCGGAAAAGGCTGATTCCAGCTGATTGAATAATAGGCCAATGATAACAAGGGTCACCGCCAGGATAACCACCATTCGCAGCATATAGCTGCGCGGATCTGTCATGCGCGCTTTCATTTGTGTCCCGCCTGTATTCTTCTGGCCTCTTATAATCTATCACTTCATCGCAGGGATGGTGACGCTCACTCAGATGGTAATCCTGACACCCAATAATGGCAAGACTGTGAACGGCGGCGAGGTGAGGTCTAAAAACAGGTCTTGCCGGGCAGAATTTTAAGTTAGCTGGTCTAAGCTGTCTTTTGCCTGGCGTAGCTTTTTCAAGAGCGGGATATGCATGGCGCTGTTTGCGGCAACAACATCGCCTGAAACAAGGCAGTTATCGCGAGCAGAAAAGTCGGAAATAAAGCCGCCGGCTTCTTTGACCAGCAAATAGCCGGCCGCAATATCCCACAAGCTCAAGCCGCGTTCCCAGAACCCGTCATAACGGCCAGCGGCCACAAAAGCGAGATCAAGAGCAGCGGCCCCAAACCGGCGCACGCCTGAAGATGCCTGCATAATTTCTTTCATCTCAGCCAGAAACAGCGTATCTGTCTCAGCTGTGCCTCTCCCCAGAAAGGGGATGCCGGTTGAAAACAGACAGTCAGTCATTTTGCGCCGGCCGGATACGCGGATACGCCGACCATTCAAAAAGGCACCTGTGCCTGTTTCGGCAAAATAGAATTCATTCCGCGCCGGATCAAAAACTGTCCCTGCTGTGATTTTACCTTTGTCCATAACCGCAATAGAGATCGCAAAATGAGGAATTCCATGCAGGAAGTTGGTGGTGCCGTCAATTGGGTCAATGATCCAGCAGGGTGCATCTCTATCCGCAGCATCAATCTGACCAGCTTCTTCCATGACAAAGCCCCAGTCTGGTCGAGCCTTTGCCAGCTCGGCCTGAATAGTTCGTTCAGCGGAAATATCCGCCTGACTGACAAAATCAGCTGAGCCTTTGCGGGTCACCTGCAGGTTTTCAACTTCACCAAAGTCCCGCATCATACGTTTAGAGGCAGCTATTGAGGCCTTGTGCATCACATTGATTAGTGCTGAACGACCAGCCATGAACGCGTCTAGTCCTTTGCCCGTTCAACGTAAGTGGCATCTTCGGTTTTCACCACGATCCGCGTTCCTGTTTCAATATGCGGCGGGACCATCACTCGCTGACCATTATCAACCGTAGCAGGCTTGTAAGATGAGGAGGCTGTTTGGCCTTTGACAACAGCATCCGCCTCTACAACGGTGACGACCACCTGCTCAGGCAGAGTGACTGAAATTGGCGCGCCTTCATGGCTCATCAGAGTGACGCTCATGCCATCCTGTAGAAAGGTCGCCTGCTCGCCAATCATATCCTCTGAAATGGAGAATTGCTCAAAGGTTTCACCATGCATGAAGATATGGTTTGTGTCTTCGGCGTAGAGATATGTACAGCTGATTTCATCCAATATCACACGTTCAACAGATTCAGTTGCACGAAACCGCTCATTCAGTTTTGTCCCATCACGAATGTCGCGCAGTTCAACCTGTGCAAATGCTCCGCCTTTACCCGGTTTTACGTGACTTGTTTTTACAGCGACCCACAGGCGGGTTTTATGTTCAATCACATTGCCGGGGCGTATCGCATTTCCGTTTAATTTCATCTTCGTCTCAATCTTTGCCTGCAGAATAATTGCTTGTCGCACCAGTGGTGAAAAACCCCAATGCTGGCGTGTTCTAGCACTGAAGCTGACAGACTGGCAAGCGTTACCGGTATGCCCCTGTCTTTCAGCTCTTTGCCAGCTGGTTCATATACACAGCTGTGTCTAGCATACGGTTGGCAAAGCCCCATTCATTGTCATACCAGCCCATAATTCGGACAAACCGTTCATCTTGAACCTGTGTCTGGGTCAGGTCAGCCACACAGGAATGGCTGTTATGATTAAAATCAATAGACACCAGCGGCAGCTCATTCACATCTAAAACCCCTTTCATCGGGCCAGCAGCTGCTGCGCTGAGAGCGGCATTAACTGAGATGATATCACAGGCTGTCTTGGCATAAAAATGCAAATCAACAACAGACACATTATCTGTGGGCACACGCACAGCAGAGCCATCAAGACGGCCATCCAGTTCAGGCAGAACAAGACCGACTGCCCGTGCAGCGCCCGTTGTTGTGGGTACGATAGAGCGTCCGCCAGAACGAGCGCGGCGCAAATCCTTATGCGAGTTATCTAGAATATTCTGATCCCCTGTATAAGCATGAATGGTGGTCATATTGCCGGAGATCATTCCGAATGTGGTGTGCATGACTTTGGCCATTGGTGCAAGACAATTTGTTGTGCAGGATGCGTTTGAGACCACCAGATGCTCATCTCTCAACTTGTCATGATTGACCCCGTAAACCACAGTAAAATCAGCAGCAGAGGCGGGGGCTGAGACAAGCACCTTTTTTGCCCCGGCAGAAAGATGGCCAGAAGCCTTATCTCGGCTGTTAAATCTACCTGAGCATTCCAGAACAATATCAACAGCCATTGCACCATGTGGCAGAACAGATGGATCCCGTTCATGAGTAATTGTCAATTTACCTTTGCCCACATCCATCCAATCATCGCCAAATTTGATTTGATGGTCAAAATGACCATGTGTTGAGTCAAATTCAAGCAGATGAGCCATGACAGCAGTTGCCCCAGGGGAGTTAATTGAGACAACTTCCACATCATCCCTATCCGCCTCTATCAGGGATCGTAGAACCAGACGGCCGATACGGCCAAAGCCATTGATAGCGATACGAGTTGTCATCGATGTGAATCTGCTTTCTTTTTTAGCTTGCTCCAGGCAGGTCTAAGCTGTCCAGAAGTTAGGCCAGCTTTGCTTTAGCTGCAGTAACCACCGCCTCTTTTGTGATTTTAAAATGGGCATACAGTTTGCCAGCTGGCGCAGATGCTCCAAACCCTGTCATTCCAACAAAGCTGGCCCGGCCAGATGTCAGAGCGGCCCAGCCCATCTCAAGACCAGCCTCAACACCCACGACCGCAACTGACGGCCCAAGCAGTTCTGTTT
>CABYOG010000062.1 GCA_902520575.1 uncultured SAR116 cluster alpha proteobacterium | reverse complement strand
TGATGGGCGTGTCAGGGCTAGCTGGCGACCCAGCCAACCCAGAAAGGGCGGAGCGCGGCCATCCACCACTTGGGTTTTGCACTGGAAGTCGCAAATTGGCTGAAGCTGCAAATAAACTTGGCTGGCACTGGTGGCCTGCAGATGCAGCTATTGCCAGCACTGACTCAGTTGTTGGTAGAGGCGCTTGCAATAATTGTGGACCATGCGGAATTGGATGCCCACGCCATGCACGTGCAAGTGCTGATATTGCTTATTTGAAAGCAGCCCGACAGGTTGGAGTCAACTTGATTACCTGTAAGATTGTAAAACAAATCATAACTATTAATGGCAAGATAAAAGCCGTTGAGGTCATAAACCAAAACGGTACCATCATGAAAATAAATTGCGGTGAACTAGTATTAGCTGGCAATGCGCTCTCAACGAATATCCTTCTTCGGTCAATAGACGGCTGGCATAATCAGCTGCTGGGTCAAGGCTTAATGCTCCATCCAACAGCAATTGTGACTGGTTATTTTAAAGAAGATTTGCAGAGTTATTCTGGGCCTTTTGCAACTTCAATAGTAAGCCAACAATTCTGCGAAACAGACCAAGCCCGAGGTTTTCTTCGTGGCTTTCAAATGCAAGTTCTGCGCGGTCAAGGCCCCCTTAGCACTGCTCTTGGAGGCTATGGGAAAAGACTTCCCTGGGGAGCACAACATAATAGAGATTTTGATTCTGCTTTCGGCCGGTCGATAAGCCTAACAATAACTTGTGAGGATCTGCCAGAAGCAGAAAATCGAATTGAGGTGGATAAGAGCCGCTTGGACAAATTTGGAATGCCAACGGCACGCATGATATATCGACTGGGTGAAAATAGTTTAAAAATGAGAGACTTTGGTATTGCTAGAGCGCGCGAGTGGCTCGTCGCGGCAGGGGCTCAAAAAATAGTGGTCACCCCCCTTTCTGAACAAGCAGGCTTTCACCTTATGGGGACAGCGCAAATGGGAAGTTGTGCAAAAAATAGTGTTACAAGAAGCGATGGGCGAGTGCATGGATTTGAAAATCTCACAATAATTGACGCCTCAGTCTTCGTTACTTCCAGTCCAGTCAACCCAACTTCTACTTTACAGTCGCTAGCTCTGAGGGCTGCAGATTTGATGAGTGCAAGACTTGCCACAGCCTGACCGGGAGAGACACCATGTCAAAAAAAACAATTATAGCTATGCTGGATTGTCTGATACCAGGCGATGCCACTGGCTGGCCAGCTGCGGGTCAGCACGGGCTTTCCAACCGTTTCCTCAAATTATTAGACAGCCTGTTTGAACATGCTGATAAATATCTTGAAATTATGTTAGCAGAATTACCTGATAATTTTTCAGCTCTATCGACTAAACAACAAACAGCCTGCCTCAGTTCCATTGAGAGCACTCAACCAGATGCCTTTGAAGCAGTTTTGAGAGCTTGCTATGCTGCCTATTATACTGATCCGCGCATCCGCCAAATTTTAGAGAAAAAAACTGGCTATGAAGCCCGCCCTCCTCAGCCTGAAGGCTATCATCTTCCACCTTTTGATGAGAGCCTTTTAGAACCGGTGCGGGCACGCGGCCCTATCTGGCGTAAAATACCTTGAGTAAAAGAGCCACTCATTCAGGAATTTTGCCTCCACGCCCTTTTTTGGGATACGCGGCGATGCTAGGCAATACAATCTTGATCCCCATAATGGCGGTTGCGATCAAATTTCTAGCTGAAGCGGACTTCACCACAATTCAAATGCTAGGCTGGCGCTCATGGCTAGTTATACTTGTGCTTGTTCCATTTTTATCTTTTAAGAAATTCCGACAGGAATTACTTACAGCTGATCTTAAGGCACATATGGTTCACGCCACTTTTTCAATATGTTCTATGGCCTGTTTCTATTTTGCGCTACGTAGCCTTCCGATAGTAACGGTAACTTCAATTAATTTTACAACTCCAACCATAGCTATGATTTTAACCTCGGTGCTTTACAAGGATAAGGTCTCTGAACAGGGCTGGCTGGCACTTTTTTTAGGCTTCTCTGGTGCCATGATTATACTTAAGCCAGATGTATCTGGCATTAACTTTGATGCGCTAGTGGTTCTCATTGGTTCATTCTTAGCAGCTTGCACAAACTTAGCTATACGTAGGATGCCTGCTCGGAGTTCCAATTTTGCTGTGATTTTTTATCTAACTCTTTCTGGTATAATTTTCTTTGGTCTGCCCAGCATTGCTGATTTCCGCCAGCCCATAGGAAACCAGTGGATTTGGATATTTCTTTTAGGCGTAGTGGCATTAGGAGTGCACTCACTAATCATTTTAGCCTATCGATTTGCTTCCTCTATGCTAATTGGGGCACTAGACTATCTTCGCATAGTCTGGGCACTTGGCTTTGGTTATTTTATTTTTAATGAAACGCTTAACCCAGCAGATATAGTTGGAATAATCATGATTTGTGCTAGCGGCTTGTTAAGCATTAATAGTAGTCGCAAAGCCGTCATAAAACCAACAGCAATGTAAAAATTCTTCTCAAATACCAAGCAGAAAATGGGCAAAAGCAGCAGCAGTTTTAGCAGCGTCTTTCTCACTACGTACCCCCGGTGTAATGCAACTTTCAGCACCATCCAAGAGCATTCTAGCCTCCTCATAATCTGGTCTAACTAAATCATTTTCAGCACAGGTGATCAGCGTACGGTGTTCTAACTTAGGAACATATTCGCGCATGGAGTAGCGAAAGGCTGCTTTATAGGATTTATGATAGCTTCGAATGCCTTTGAGCAACTCAACAAATTTATGGTGTAAAAATTCAGCATCTGGTAAGTCATGAGGCACACGTTTTTCCGCTTGTTTTCGAAACCAAGGAAACCAGATATATTGATCTCGGCAGAGTTGCCAAGCCTGCATGACATGCAAGCCTTGTTGATCTGGTTCCATAGAGGGCGCATAAACCTGTAGGATTTGATCTAAGGATTTTGGAGTGTAGAGGCCGAATCCATCCAATATGAGACGGTCAATACGTCTCCCTTCATGCAAGGCCATACAGACAGCAATACGTGCTCCGGTATGGGTGCCATAAAGGTGCATTTTTTTCCAACCTAATTGCTCGGAGAAAGCTATCATCACATTAGAATAGTCACTAATTTCAGGCTGCTCCTGTTTTGGTGGCGTTGAGTCACCATTGCCCATTGTGTCAGGGGCAATTACATGAAATTGCTTACCAAGCTTTTCGATAAGGAATTCCAATTGCTTGGAAGAACCAGGAGAGGCATGTAGCAGCATGAGCGGAGGTAAATCCGATGTACCAGCTTCCCGATAGTGAATTTGGCCAAAAGGCATATCCATAAAGCGTCTTCGAACAAGCATTAATTTACTCCATAATTTTGGAAAATTCTGGTGTGGCCATCTCATAGGCATGAGCAGCCGAGAGAACTTTTCCATCTTCGAACAGTTTACCAGTAAGCTGAATAGACATTGGCATATTGGCAACTGAATAACCCACGCGTACCGAAGCTGCTGGAGCCCCTGTCAAATTGGCCGGTGAGGTTATTAGCGGCCAATCTAAATAATAATATCTGCCAACTTTATCAATTTCTGGAGGATCACCCATCATCCCTGGGTAGCAGAGCAGATCTAAGGAATGACTTCTCATCAATGCATAGGTCTTTTGCGAGAGAGCTCGCCTCGCTTTTTGCGCCTTAATATAATTTTCAGCCGTTAAAAATGCTCCCAGAGCAATCCGATGACGAGTTAAATCACTCACTTTATTCAGATTGGCAGCAAACCGTTCGGCATGAATAGCATAGGCTTCAGCTGTCATAATGACAGTGTTGGCAATTGTATAATCCCAGAGACTAGGTAGTTGCACTTTTTTTATTTTAGCTCCCAAGTCTTCAAAAACCTCTAACGCTCTCAAACAGGCCGCCTGACTCTCCTCAGAAACACCCTCCAATTCAGTAAAGTTGATAACATGACCAATAACTAATTCGCGACAATCTCCAGACAGACTTGGAGATATAGGAGCAATCTGCCGCTTGCTGCTGGTTGGGTGCACTGGGTCAAACCCCTTGATCTCATCAAGCAAAAGAGCACAATCTCGGCTGGTCCGCGCCATTGGCCCCGCATGATCCAATGAGCCAGAAAGTGGAAAAAGGCCACGCAAGCTCACTAATCCATATGTTGGTTTTATTCCAGAAACGCCGCAAAAAGAAGCTGGAATGCGTATCGAGCCGCCTGTATCCGAACCCATTGCAGCAGGCACCATTCCAGTTGCAAGTGCCACGCCAGCACCACTTGATGAGCCACCAGTATATCGTTCTCTATTATGAGGATTGAGCGATTTTGGAAATGCTGCATCCAATGATGGGCCACCTAAACAAAACTCAGTGCATTCAAGTTTGCCGAGTAAAATCGCACCAGCTTGATTCAATTTTTCCCATACAGCGCTATCTTCTGTAGGCACGCGATTACGCAACATCCCTGAACCAACAGTGCTGGTAATACCTTTGGTATCATAAGCATCCTTGAGTGCGACGGGAATTCCGTCAATTGGGCTGAGAAGGGCTGATTTTACGCGCCTTGCATCTGATCGCGCAGCTAGTTTTAAAGCCAGCTCAAAACTAGTTGTGAGAAAAGCGCGATATGTCTCATTTTTTTCCTCGATCCGATTAATCAGCGCCTTGGTAATTTCCACCGCACTGATTTCACCAGCCGCCAGCAATCTGGACAATTCAAAAACCGAAAGCGGAGCAATTTCTGATGCGCTAATGTTGCTCATTTTTGAAATTCTCAGCTAGAAAAATTGATGCCGGCTCTGCCTCTGATTTGACGGTCTG
>CABYOG010000061.1 GCA_902520575.1 uncultured SAR116 cluster alpha proteobacterium | reverse complement strand
TAGATTCTCTGATGACTTTGGCACTTCCAATATAGCCTGTTGATTGACCGATAATGATTTTTCAAGCTCTTTTTTCACAATTAATGAAGAAATCTGACGTCCAGTTGTCGAAATGAATAATCGTTTCAACACGAACTCAAATTCTCTTACATTTCCAGGCCAATGATAGCTTTGCAGGCAAGCCACCGCTTCTGAAGAGAAGTGCCTGTCAGACTGGAACTGTTCGTTCAACTGAGCACAATACCAGTTCAGCAAAAGCGGTATATCTTCCTGCCTATTTCGAAGCGGGGGTAGACTAAGCTCAGCCACTGATATCTCAAAATAGAGATCTTCCCTGAACGCCCCGTTGCTCACTTGCTGTTTTAAGTCAACTGATGTTCCACAGGCAAGGCGTAGCTGGCCAAACTGATTTGGCTGCCGAGATGCGTTTGAGGCGCCAGTAACGATAAATTGAGTAAGAGACTTCTGGGCCGTATTAGACAAATAATCAATATTATTTAAAAACAATGTGCCGGCTGATGTTCTTGTAACCAACCCTTTTGTTCCAAAAAGCAATTCGGAATGTCCTTCTGTTTCGACTCGGGATAGATCTACAGATTCAAAACTGGCCGAGGATAAATGGCTCATCTCATGAAGCGTCTGGGCTACAATATGTTTTCTGGAGCCAGACTCTGCTTTTATTAATACTGGTGTAGACTGAGTCGCAATACGACTGAGTAATTTGAATGTAACCTGCATCGCTGGTGATTTACCCAACAATGGCGCAGGGATCTGCCTAGGTAATGTTGCGGCTGGCCTGTTAGTAGCTATTTTCTCTTTCTCATCTGAGACAGCGCGCGACATTACATCAAGCAATTGACGCAGCTCAAAAGGTTTTGGCAGGTAGTCGAAAACCCCTCTTTGTTGTGCCTTTATTGCTGTCAGGAGATTGGCTTGTGCACTCATCACAATTATGGTCAAGTCAGGACGTTTGGCTTGTAGACGCGGCAACAAATCAAGTGCATCGCCATCAGGAAAGTTTACATCTGTTATCAGGACGTCACCACGTCCTGTAGTCGCCATATCCCATAAACCAGCAACAGATGTCGTTGCACCAACCTGGTAACCTTGTTTGCTCAGCGCATGCGAAATCACAGTCCTAACTGTTCGATCATCATCTGCAACAAGAATTTGAGGAATGCGGTTCATCAGCTTATCTCACCAAAGTAAGAGGTTACTTCTGTTGTAGGTGAGCGACTTTGCAAAACTCTGTCACAATCTGTCACTCTCAAAAAAGGCAGATTAATACTGAAGCACGTCCCTTGGTGCTTGCGCTGATGGGTAATTGTACCACCATGGTCAGCGATAACACTGGCCACCATTGCCAACCCAAGACCAGACCCACCAGATTTAGTCGAAATGAAGGGCTCAAAAATATGTTCTGAAAGCTCCTCAGGAATGCCTTTGCCGGTATCTTCAATTTCAATTTGAAGGGGCAGATGCATACGCTTTCCGTCAGACAAGCTGGATATGTATCTGGTCATAGAATAACAAGTCCTTAAAACTAACTCATCACCAATCTTTGTTGCTTCAGCAGCATTTTTTAACAAATTTAGAAAACACTGCACCAACAGTTCCCGATCCCCCCTAACATAAGGCAGAGAAGGGTCATAACGCCGGACTATCTTAAGATGACGACCAAAGGACGCTTTTGTAATGCGAATACAATGGTCTAGTACCTCGTGAATATTTACATCTGAAAATTTTAAAGGCGCATCAGCTGACAGGTTTTCAATTCTGCTTAGTAATGAGGTGATGCGATCTGTTTCCTCAACAATCATGCCACTGAGTTCGCGATATTCTGACGGGAGATCCAATTCTAATAATTGCGCTGCACCCTTAATACCCGCAAGCGGATTTTTAATCTCATGGGCAAGCAAAGCTGTCATCTTCGCCATGGACAGCGCGGCCCCCTTAAATTGATTCTGCGTTGACAGCTGTTCTGCCAAGGATTGTTCCTGAATGGAAACCAAAACCTGCGCGGGGTAATTAATTTCACTGCGAGCAGGTACAGGCACCATCTGAATAGTTCCTTTTTTCACACCCAGCTTCGGGCTGACCAGCCCGAATTCCCTTTCAATAACAGAACGACCGGCCTGTCTAACCCGGTCTAATAAATTAAAAAAAGGACTGTCGAAGGGAATAAATTCAACTGCAGCATGACCAGCAAGATAAGCTGTACTGCTCTTAAAAAAGTTCTCAGCTGCAGGATTCAACCAAACAAAGCGATTTTCTTGATCGATCAGAAAAAGAGGAAATGGCAACAAATTCAACAGCTCTGCCGATATCTGGTCTTGGTTGAATGCGCCAGTTGACAATTCTGAATTTCTCTCTTTCATCTTGCTTCTGTCAGGCTCAGGCCGCTGTTAATCTGGATGAATTAAGAAAATATTTGAAGATTGCGTCCTTTAGTTCTGAGGCTGATGATGTTCGCATGGCAACAGCCCGCAATTCATCAGATTCCTCAAGATGATCGCAATAACTGGCAAAATGCTTACGAGCAGACCGTAATCCTATTTCACCTTCTTCTTTCGTAATATCAGTTAGATGCTTTATCATCATCAAGTTACGCTGCAACATGTCAGGAACAAGACGAACAGGCAGTCCTGAAATATAATCTGCAATTTGCGCTAGCAGCCAAGGCTGGCCCATAGCTGCCCTACCAACCATTATACCGGCCGCTTGAGAATCCTTTAGCGCTGTTTTTGCAGTCTCACAGCTGGTAATATCTCCATTCACAAAAACAGGAATTTGGACAGAGTTAACAACAGCCTTAACAGCTAGCCAGTCAGCTTGTCCTTTATACATTTGGCAACGTGTGCGCCCATGGATAGTAACAAGTCTTACACCCGCCTGCTCAGCAATTTGCGCAATTTCCGGTGCATTCAAGGAAGCATTATCCCAGCCAAGACGCGTCTTCAATGTCACCGGCAAAGACACAGCTCTGACAACTGCATCACAGATGCGTTTTACACGGTCTGGTTCACGCAGCAGAGCAGAGCCTGATACTCTACCAGTAACCTTTTTAGCTGGGCAACCCATATTTATATCTATGAGGCTGACCCCCAATTGTTCTGCCATCTGCGCAGAATCAGCCATCATCTGCGGATCCCATCCTACGATTTGCAAACCAACAGGGGCTTCACTGCGGAAATCAGCAGAAATTTTCTTCATTTCTCTGCTAATGTCTGTCAGCATGGCATGACTAGCCACCATCTCACTTATAACAAGTCCGCCACCTGCCCGCCGCACCGCACGGCGAAAAGGTCTATCCGTAATTCCTGACATAGGTGCTAGAACAACATCTGGAATGCTATTTTTGCCGGAAAGGCCTAAAATTTGGTTAATAATACCTGTCATAAGCGTGATTATGCCTCATTTTACGTGAAAATGTCCAGAATAATGCACAATAATTAGGCAGTTATTTATGGCGGGGGTTTCCTCGCTAAACTATAAACAGTTCCGACAGCTAAACTAGACAAGCCAGTCTCCCTCAGGCTAGATACGACTCATCACATGAATAGGAAAACTCAGAGATGAATGCTGAGCAGGATAAAATGGATTTTGTCATTCTGGCTGCTGGTAACAGCAAGCGATTTTTATCTGCTAATCCATCTACTAGACACGCAAAGCAATTTGAACTTCTGGCAGGCAAGATGGTTCTACTGCACAGCCTTGATACCATCAGCCAATGGCCTTCTTGTGGACAGATTGTTATTGTGCTTCCGCAAAATGGTGTAGAAGTTGACATTCTGAATTCTTTAAAAACAGCAGTAAGCGCTGCCCCTGTTTCTGTGAGCTTCACTCCTGGAGGGGCAAGTCGGTCAGCGTCAACCTTGAATGGTCTGAAGGCCCTGTCTGCACTTAACCCAAACAAACTGGTAGCCATTCATGATGCTGCCCGCCCCTCTGTGCCGCACCAAGTTCTAAATGAATTGCTCTTAGCCTGCACCGGCGGAGCAGATGGTGCCATCCCATCTCTGCCGATGACAGACACAGTGAAGCACATTGATAAAACAAACAAAGTTCTGAATACTGTTGACAGAAGCGCATTAAGACGGGCGCAAACACCACAGGCCTTTTCCTTTGATAAACTTTTCCGTCTTCATCAGACCAATGCGGATAAGGCCGGCAAGCACCCTGTCACTGATGATGCAAGCCTTGCTGAGGCTGCAGGGTTTACCGTGGTCTGTGTTGACGGATCCAGCCAGCTAAAAAAAATTACCTATGCTGAGGATTTAAATATAATGCAGAACCAGCAGACAGAAATGCGAACAGCCAGCGGGTTTGACGTCCATCGCTTCTCCACAGAAAAGCCAGGCCCTATCATGATTTGCGGCGTCGCCATCGAACATGAACATGGGTTGATGGCACATTCAGATGGTGATGTTGGATTGCACGCTCTATGCGATGCTGTTTTGGGGACATTGTCTATGGGTGATATTGGCCAGCATTTTCCCCCGTCTGACCCAAAATGGAACGCGTCTTCCTCTGATCAGTTTCTACAATTTGCCCTTGAGAAGATCAAGGATGCAGGGGGATATGTCACATTACTGGATGTAACGCTGATCTGTGAGGACCCCAAAATTGGTCCTCACAGAAACAAGATTCGCCAACGACTGACTGAAATTACCGGGCTTCCACTACATCGGTTATCGCTCAAAGCCACAACAAGTGAGCGGCTTGGTTTCACAGGTCGTGGTGAAGGCATAGCAGCGCTGGCCCAAGCCACTGTGTGTTTGCCTGCCTCATATGGAAAGCAAGAGTGATGTCTGTTTTTTTGGCACAGTTGGCAACGCTTGGTCCTGTTGGACGGTATCTACCGGCACCTGGAACAGTAGGATCTATAACAGCATTAATCACTGGCTTTTTTCT
>CABYOG010000060.1 GCA_902520575.1 uncultured SAR116 cluster alpha proteobacterium | reverse complement strand
GCGCGTCTACCAATTCCGCCACAGCCGCAAAATCTTTTGGTCTAGTAGCTCTTATCCCATGAATTTTTTGACCTGACAAGACATAAGCTGTTAATTATGCTAGCTTATCGCGCATGAAACACGCTCCAGAAAAATCTCCTGCCTGGCATTGGATTGCCGCGCCATCTTCATACGAAAAAGCGAGTATGCGCATGCTCGCCCATGCTAAAGCCTTGGCCTCAGGTGAGGCCTCTGAAGCTATATTCATCACCCAACACAAGTCTGTGTATACTGCTGGCACCTCTGCTCGAGAGGAAGATTTGTTAAACCCAGCTGGCATACCTACCTATCGAAGTGGGCGTGGCGGACAATGGACCTGGCATGGGCCTGGTCAGCTAGTAATTTGGCCGGTGCTCGACTTAAATGCCCGTCGGCGGGATGTACGCACCTACATCTTTGCTTTAGAGGGCTGGATGATAGATGTTCTTAAATGCTTTTCAGTGACTGGAGTGCGGCGTAAAGGCCTACCAGGCATCTGGATAAGTCGCGACGATATCGGCCTGCCAGAAAAGATGGACAAAATTTTGGCAGTAGGCGTGCGGATCTCAAAATGGGTGACGATGCATGGGATAGCCCTGAACCATGAACCAGATTTGACTCAGTATGACGGCATTATCCCCTGCGGCGTGAGCAAAGAAGGGGATGAGGGCCAAACCAGTTTTGATTCAATTAATGTGGCTGGTAATGGCAGCGCAAAGACAGGTGGCGTGACCAGCCTCGCTGATCTTGGCCTGATGATCACAGAGTCCGAACTGGAAATGGCTATAAAAGACTGTTTCCCAAAATGGTTCGGCGACGGCGCAGAGATGGGGCGAGTTAAGTGACCTCCTCACCCCCAACGTTCTAGATTTTCCAAGACTGGCAGGATCGCCAAAAGCGCCTGTTCGGCTGTGGTCGCTAGTGAAGCCTCATCATCCGCTGAACCTGACACGCCGGCAACAGGGCCTTCATAATGCACCAGCGCATTACGATAAGCACGAAGACAGTCCAATTGATGACGCTCGTTAGCTGTTAGATAAGATAGGCCAAATACCTCGTTCTGAATATCACCTGCACTGTCATCTCCCCCATTCCCACCCGCAAAAGACATGCTATTAAATTGGCTGGATTCATGCATACATACATCCACCAAAGTTGCTGCAAGAATAACGACACTAACCCATAGGCGAGCGTTTGCGGCGGCAATCAGCTCTTTAAGGATTCGTGTGCCTTGAGGGCCAAGGTCAAGGCGGGGCTTGTCGGAATGAAGATCAAAGGTGAGGGCTGACAGCTGTTTTAGCGCAGCTGACGGCCTGTCTGTGCCACTCCCCCGCCGTGTTGCTGGCCCCGTCATATCTTAGTCATCCGGGATGATGGTCAAGATAACCTCATCAACATTCAGATTGACCCCTGCGGCAGCCTGTATCGCCTCTACTATGCCAGACATGCCCGCATGAAGGATATTCTCCATCTTCATCGCTTCGATAATGGCCACGTCCTGGCCCTGTTCGACTCGGTCTCCCGCAGCAACCATCAGAGCAGTCAGCAGGCCTGGCATAGGAGCGGCAACCACATTATCAGACAGCCCCGTTTGGGGTTCGGGCATATGTTGTATATAGGCAGCAGAATGAGCGGGATAGAGCCGCAGAGCCAGGCTGTGCGCACCGGCATTAAGGGTGAAATAATGGTCATCAGCATCAATCTGAATCGCGATAGGAATCTCATCTATCGTGCCGTCAAACAAGATGCCTGATTTCGAGACAGGCTGATCAAGAGTACCAGTAACGCGAACAGTACGGCCGCCATTAATGATCACCTGCTCAGCCCCGCGCAGGTGGGTCAAGCTTAGGTGAACAGGGGTAACCTGCCCCTTCAGCACGGCTACAAAATTCATTTGAACAGTATCATCATATTGCAGGCGGGCCTGACTGCGGCCGTAAAAACATGCTGCAAGAGCCGCCAAATTTTCACATAGTGCCGCCTCAGGGGCCTCTGCCACAAAGGCATCGCCATATTTCTCAGAAATAAAGCCTGTGGTGATGTCGCCTGACCTGAAATCTGCATCTGCCAGAATAGAGGACAGGAACTGGCGGTTGGTGGCGACACCGGCGACCTCATAATGGTCAAGAGCTAGACGCAGCCTGTCTATCGCTTCTGGCCGAGTCGGAGCAGTGGCGATCAGCTTGGCAATCATTGGATCATAGAACATGGAGATCATGCCGCCTTCAGCTACACCTGAATCCGCGCGCACGCCCTCACCCACTGGCACACGATAGCGCAACAGTTGGCCGGTTGAGGGCAGGAAGCCTCTAGCAGAATCCTCAGCATAAAGCCTTGCCTCTATCGACCAGCCCTTTGGCGTGATGTCAGCCTGCTGCATCGGCAGTGTCTCGCCCGCAGCTATACGCAGCATCATTTCCACCAGATCAAGACCGTAGATTTCTTCTGTAACTGGGTGTTCGACCTGCAGGCGGGTGTTCATCTCAAGGAAGTAAAAATCCTGATCTGAGCCGACAATAAACTCAACTGTACCGGCTGAGCGATAATGCACCTCCTTGGCCAGCGCAACTGCCTGTTCACCCATGGCACGACGAGTCTCCTCAGAGATAAAGCTGGAAGGGGCTTCCTCTATTACCTTCTGATGGCGGCGCTGAATCGAACATTCACGCTCACCTAAATAAACGGCATTACCGTGCGTGTCCGCCAGAACCTGAATTTCAATATGACGCGGGTTAACCACAAATTTTTCGATAAAGACGCGGTCATCGCCAAAAGCATTGCGGGCTTCATTCATCGCTGCGCGCATCCCGTCAGCAAGCTCAGTCGCACTTTCGATAACCCGCATGCCTTTTCCGCCGCCGCCGGCAGACGCCTTTACCATCAGAGGGTATCCGATTTTTTCAGCCTCAGCCATCGCCTCATTTATATCACTGACCGCCCCGTCTGTACCGGGAACGCAGGATACGCCAGCAGATTTTGCCAGAGCTTTCGATCCAATTTTGTCACCCATCACTTTTATTGCATACACATCAGGGCCGACAAAGGTCAGACCGGCAGCCTGAACCGCCTCAACAAAACAGGCATTTTCAGACAAAAAACCATAGCCAGGATGTATCGCTTCAGTCCCTGTATCCTTGGCGGCCTGAATAATGCGGTCTGCAAGCAGATAGCTGTCTCTTGACGGGGACGGGCCGATATGTACCGCCTCATCTGCCATCAATACATGCGGGGCGGCGGCATCCGCATCAGAATAAACCGCAACCGTAGGAATGCTCAGCGCTTTTGCTGTGCGCATCACCCGGCAGGCAATCTCCCCACGGTTGGCAATCAGAAGTTTGGAGAACAGCGGCTTTGTCATCGGTATTTACTCTTCTTCACACAGCTGGGTATGGCTTCATAACGGCAAATTGTCATGCTTGCGTGGCGGATTAGATAATTCCTTATCTTTGAGCATGGTCAATGCCCGGGCAATCCGTCGGCGGCTGTTCCGCGGCATAATGATATCATCTAGATATCCCCGGCTGGCAGCAACAAATGGGTTGGCAAATTTTTCGCGATATTCTGCTGTGGCCTCTGCTAATTTATTTGGGTCCTTTGCCGCGTCACGAAAAATGATCCGGGCAGCCCCTTCAGGACCCATCACCGCAATCTCTGCTGTTGGCCAGGCATAATTCACGTCCCCGCGCAGGTGCTTTGAGGCCATAACATCATAAGCCCCACCATAAGCTTTACGGGTAATAAGAGTGATTTTTGGTACAGTGGCTTCAGCATAGGCAAACAGCAATTTAGCCCCGTGATTAATGATACCGCCTTCTTCCTGAGCCATGCCCGGCATAAATCCCGGCACATCGACCAGCGTGACAAGTGGAATATTGAACGCATCACAGAACCGCACAAACCGTGCCGCCTTTCGCGAGGCGTTGATATCCAAACACCCCGCCAGAACCAGAGGCTGATTTGCAACAATCCCTACACTCTGGCCATCTATCCGGCCAAAACAACAGATAATATTTGATGCGAAATTTTCATGTATTTCATAAAGATCACCCTCATCCACAATCTCGCGCACTACCTTTTTCATATCATACGGCATATTCGGATTATCCGGGATAATACCGTCCAGAACCGCAGATGGCCGGTCCACAGGGTCTAGTGTTTGCAGAACAGGGGCTTGTTCGCGGTTAGATAAAGGAAGGAAGCTCATCAGGCGGCGGGTCTGCATCAGCATATCCAGATCATTTGCAAACGCACCATGGGCCACACCAGATGTTTTGGTGTGCTGGCTTGCCCCGCCCAGTTCTTCTGCAGTAAGATCTTCGTGTGTTACCGTCTTGACGACATCAGGGCCAGTAACAAACATATATGATGATCCTTCAACCATAAAAATAAAATCTGTGATCGCCGGCGAATAAACAGCCCCACCTGCGCACGGCCCCATAACAAGAGAAATTTGTGGAATCACGCCAGAGGCGAGAACATTTCGCTGAAACACCTCAGCATAACCACCAAGCGAGGCCACACCTTCCTGAATGCGTGCACCGCCCGAGTCATTCAGTCCGACAACTGGCACGCCCACCTTTAGGGCCTGATCCATAATTTTACAGATTTTTGCAGCATGAGTCTCAGACAATGATCCCCCCAGAACGGTAAAATCCTGTGAATAAACAAAAACAGGCCGCCCTGAAATCTGGCCAAAACCCGTGACCACGCCATCACCAGGGACCTTGCTGTCTGTCATGCCAAAATCAGTACAGCGATGCTCAACGAACATATCCCATTCTTCGAATGAGCCTTCATCGAGCAGAACATTCAGCCTTTCCCTGGCGGTCAGCTTATGCTTTTCATGCTGACGATCAATCCGTTTCGCGCCCCCACCGGCACGGGCTTGTGCACGCTTTTCGTCTAATTCATCCAAAATCGGCTTCATCACCTGCCCCTTTTCTACAACAGAAGGCTGCTTCAAATTTCATAGCATATTCATGAATC
>CABYOG010000059.1 GCA_902520575.1 uncultured SAR116 cluster alpha proteobacterium | reverse complement strand
TGCATAAAGGCGTGCCCTTTATTTTTGTTTTGCCTTGCGGGCCAGTTGTTCCCAGCGCATGTCGATAATCCGGTCCTGATTCAGAAATTCACCTGCCTGCTCTAGTATATTTTTTGCCTCCCCAACATCAGAGAAGCCAGAGACACTGCCAGCAGACAACGCCTGTAAGTGGATGCGACAATTTTGGTGAAAGATAACCGCCGCACAAACAGCATGCCGAACCGAGCGCCCCACTGCAATTAGACCGTGGTTTTTAAGCAACAATATCTGACAGTCACCTAGCTTTTCAGCAAATTTTAGCCCGAGTGTTTCATTTTCAATAATACCATCATAATCGTCATAATGGGCCACCTTTTCATGCAGCATCAACGCACTCTGAAAAACTGGCTTGAACCGCGCTCCAGTAGCGCTGAAAGCAATAACCTGATCCGGGTGACTATGCACGATAGCTCCAATATCAGAACGGTTCCTGTATAGGGCTACATGAAAGGCTAAAGATGGACTAACTTTGCCATCGTAGGCAGCCTTGAGGGCAAAATCTACCTGTCGCACCTGCGAGGTATCAACTTCGTCAAAAGCTAGCCCATATTGATGGCCAAGTAACTGTTCGCTTCTACCAATACGCGCAGTCAAATGCCCAGCAATACCACTATTCTGGCCATCTGCATCTAAAATAGAAAATCCAGTAATAAAGTCCTGCTTAAGCTTTTGTTGCTCACTGTTACTTAGCTCTCCCATAAAGCAAGTCTAACAATAAAAAAAGAGAGCCACAATAACTAGTAAAGAGTGCTATTGGATGTTAACTGGCCAAAAAGTCTCCAACAATACCAGCAAAAAGCTCTGGGTTCTGTTCTGCAACAAAGTCTGTAGCTTCTGGCATAAATACTTCATCCGCATCCGGAAAAAGGGCCCTAACACGCTCATGCATGTAGGCAATACGGTCTGCTCCACCACCAAGTATTAAAGTTGGACAGGGTAGTCGACTTCCAGCAGCGGCAAACCCTTTTGGCAAATCATACTTCCAGATAGAACGATAAGAAGTTGCAAAATCTGGTCCAGCATTCAGAAAATCCCGACAAAACTGCGTTGCCAAATGCCCATCTATCCAGGGATATTCTGAATGAATACGATCCCAAATCCAACGCAAGTGTCCAGCATCATCATCAATCTCATATGGAGGGGCAAAATTAGCCAACCGGTCAGTGCGTTCTTCTTCTGTATAGACAGGCATTCCATGCAAAACCAACTTTTCTACTCTTTCGGGAGATAACAAGGCAGCGACAAAAGCAAAAACCCCGCCGGTTGCACGCCCAAATAAATAGAATTGCTCAGCACCCAGCGCATCAGCAGATTGTAAAGCAATCTTTGCATAATCTTGCACACTCCAAACTCGATTAGGTGGACTTGATTGGCCAAAGCCAGGCGTATCAAGAGCAACCACCCGAAAATGATCCGCGAGATATGGTAAAGCAGCCTGATAATTTCGAGAGGAGAGGGGCGATTGATGCAACATGACCAGTAAAGGTTTTTTACTATCTAGATTCACTGAACGGTAATGCAATTGACCCCATTCGCATTTGAAATAGCCGTTTTTAACATCTCCGGTATTAGCCATTTTCGTTACTCCTAAAACTTTTCAGCACAGGAAAGCTTTTTATTGCAAGTCTAGCATAGAAAAAGAGGCAATTGAAAAGGCATAGAACCTAACTGGACAAACAATAGATGCAATAATTTAATTCATTACAGTTGCATTTGCTCAAACTAGACAAAAGATAACAAGGGGTGCAAACTTCTGATTGGAAAAGAGTATTTCAGAAGTAGGAGCATTAAAATGGATTTGCGCCTAAGCCGCGAGCGTCAAGCGCGCCTAGATTTAGTAGAGGGTCTAAAAGTCTATATTGCGGGGCAGATAATGCCTTCTTTGAGGCAGGAATTTGAAAGTTGGTGTGATGCAGAAAACCCAAACGAAACCAAGCTACGCGATAGCAAGTTTATGCAGAAAAAATTTGGTCCAAACCCACTTTATCAGACATCACGTGGTTTACAGCGTCTAAGTCAGGAAGCTATGTGGCGGGAAGTAATTTTCGGTCTTGACGAGCGCAAGACGGAAATAGAAAAACAGCTAGATAGCGATTACCAAGACCCAGGCTCACTTACACTAAACTCAAATCTACCTATGCCTGATTATTACGAAAATAATGAATTTCATCTTCAGCCTGGTAATTTTCATAAAAATACTATAGCCGGCCCAATTTATGAGGTTGGTGTAGCAACCTATACAATGCATCGATACGGCAAAGCTGGAGATGAGATGGGAAGGGCTCTGGTTAGCGTGCTTCCAGACCAACCTTTCAAACGGGTGCTATATATGGGATGCGGACCAGCCTACAAGAGCTATCCCATAATGAATGCCTTACCAGACGCAGAACATTGGGGAATTGATCTAGCAGCCCCAATGTTAAAATATGCTCGACACCGAGCAGTGGAAAATGAAAAACCGATGCATTTCAGCCAAATGAATGCAGAGGATATGGATTTCCCTGACAGTCATTTCGACCTGGTTTTTTGTATGCTGCTGCTTCATGAGGTGCCAACAAAGGCGGTAACCAATATAGTTAATGAAGCCGCACGTGTATTAGCCCCCGGTGGCGTATTAGCGAATCTTGAGTTGCCCAGCTACGACAGCCTTGACCCACTGAGTGCATTTTTGATGGACTGGGATACTGAGCATAACGGCGAACCGTATTGGCGCGACTATCACGAAATGGATTTAATACAGGCCTATCAGGATGCAGGGTTGAAAGCAAAGATGACAGAGGCTCATTCTGAATGGGGTGGAGCAAAGGGCAATTATATGGGAAAATTCCGCTATCATGTAACAATTGGTCATAAGCCATAACAGCAGGGGTGAGAAAAATGTCCGTCTCTCCAGAAATTGATTATTTTGAAGCTGTATCAAAATCAGACATGATGCGTGTGGTGCTAGCGCTAGCGACTGAGATTTATGCAATGCGGGATAGGCAAAAACTTCTGGAGGATATTCTGGTAAAAAACGGTGCAGACCTCTCCAGATTGGATGAACCTGTCGAAGCAGCTACCTATGATGAATATAGGCTTGCGGAACGCGATGAATTTGTTGCTAGGGTTTTCGCGGCAATGGCGTCACCCTCTCCCAGTGGTTAAAAGCAAACGGGAATGACTGGCACTCTTAAAGGATTTTCAGCGCCATTGGATCCAACTGGGCAATCCAGTTTATACGGCCCCCCTCCTTGGAATTTTAGTGGCCGTTCTGTCACCTTAATTGTTGACTGTGATCAGCGTGCAATAGCTAAACTCGTCCCAAAACCTCTGACCATAATTCCAGATTCTCCAGTGCGTTTTACAATTCACGAGCTAATCTGTGATATTGGTTTTGGGACTGATTTTGCTGCTCTTCATCCAGAGCGGTGTCTAGTGCGGGAAGCAGTGGTAGCTCTGGCAGTTCAATTTGAAGGTGTGGAAGGGTTTTATGATCCTTTTTTATATTGTGATTCAGCTGAAGAAATTACCGTGGGTCGGGAAATGTTTGGTTGGCCACAACTAGACGCTAAAATCTGGATAACTCCACCTGACCCAGTTTATGGAGCGCGAGTTGGTGACCGATTTACTGGAAAGGTTCAGCGCAAAAACGGGCCAGTCCTATCATTAACCATGGAAGTAGATAATCGAGAAAATTTTGACCGAAGCGTGCCGGCTTTTTCAACTTTCTACACCATGCGAATAATACCAGACCCAACCAACCTAAATAGAACAGTTGAAATATTTCAGTCACATATGTCTGATATCTCAATAGAACATGCAAAATTTGGCCAAGGCGAATTAAACGTGTTTTCTCCTGAATTAAACGCACTCAAGCCTGAAAAGATTGGTGCTGCAAGGTGTAATGCAATTAAATGGACAAAGAATCGTTCGAAAATGGTGCACAGCCAAATCATCGGGAGGGATGAAACGCTTTAGAGGCAAGCGACTATTAGGGCATCAGACCGCCACCATTCACATGGAGAATCTGACCTGTGATGCGACTAGCTTTACCAGATAACAAAAAAATGGCTAGGTCAGCGATATCAGAAGGCTCAGTTTTACCAGCCAGCGGCAATGTTTTCCATATCCGTTCCATATCTTCGTTACTAAATTCACCTCGAGGTTGATCAGTATCCACTAAACCTGGTGCGATTACATTAGCACGGATATTGTGAGAGGCTAGTTCGAGTGCGGCTGATTTTGTCAGACCAAATAACCCACTTTTGCTTGCGCTGTAATGCGCACCTTTCGCCGCTCCTTTAAATCCTGCGCCAGAAGAAATTGTAAGAATAGAGCCTCCATTGCCCTTAGCTATCATGCTGCGGGCTGCTGCCTGTAAAGTGAAAAAACAGCCGTTCAAATTAACGTCTAAAACCTCTTTCCATTCTTCTTCCGTCATATCCAAAAGCGGTGTTCTTGGATAAATAGCAGCGTTGCTCACTGCATAGTCTAGTCCCCCAAATTTTTCAGCTACATCTATTAAGTTCACAACTTCTGACCGATTGGCGACGTTAGCCTTAACTGCCTCGGCCTTCAATCCCTTATCTGTTGCTTCTCTTACTAAGGATGCCACTGTGCTATCATCATCCAGATAATTCAAAACAACATTCACTCCCTCATTAATTAAGGCTTTAGCTATAGACGCTCCAATGCCTTTTTGTGCGCCTGTTACCAGTGCGGTTTTATATTCTGGCATTTTACACCATCCTCTATCTTTCGGTCACTGAAAACGCTTCTTATTAATGAATCTGTTGAGGCTCTGAAACTAAGTTTTTGCAAAAAGCGCAAATTGCTGTACTCCAGATTGCGAAATTTAATTTGTATTTTGAATATGCCGGCTAAGAAACTCATCAACACGCTTTTGTGCTAAATTTGCGCTTGATTGATGATATTGTTTTCGATGATGGCAACTAAAACCGTGATCGGCATCATATATGTATGTTTCCACCTCAGGCCTCAAACTGATAAAATTTTCAACATCTGAAATTGGAATGGTAGAATCTTGTCGACCAAA
>CABYOG010000058.1 GCA_902520575.1 uncultured SAR116 cluster alpha proteobacterium | reverse complement strand
ACAGGCACATAGCCTGCTGTCGTGATTACAAGTCCACCGACTGTGTCCAGTTCTTCTCGTTCATCACCATCAAGATTAATGTTATAAAGCAGCTCCAGAGAGCTCAACTCAAGCCGTGCATCTGCGACAACACTACCATCAGGTTCAACATCAACATGCGGAGCATCAGACTGGTCATGCTCATCTTCAATTTCACCAACAATTTCTTCAACCAAATCCTCGATTGTAATCAGCCCATCAATACCACCAAACTCATCTACAACCAGGGCAAGATGTAGACGCTTAAGGCGCATTTCCTGCAGCAAATCAAGAAGACGTATGGAAGGAGAGACAAATAATACAGGCCTGAGGAGATCTGAAAGTGACGCCGGCTCACGATCAAGCGCATGTGCGATCAGATCCTTTATGTGCAACATCCCCAACAACTCATCCATATTGCCTTTATGGGCAGGCACACGACTATGAGCTGCTTCACTAATTTGTCGAATAACAGATTCAAACCCATCTGTAATATCCACCGAAACAATATCTGCTCGAGGTATCATCACATCTTCAGCCAAAATATCCCGGAGACCCAGCATATTTCGAAGTAGAAGACCTTCTTGACCATCAAAGCCAGTGCCTTCTTTATCAATAAAAGTCTCTATAAGGCCCGTGACTTCATCACGAACTGTGATTTGTTTTTTAAAAAAGGGCCATTTTGGTGTAAATTCAAACTTGCTCATAAATTGGTGTCTCTGGCTTCGATAGGCGTGTATATAACATCTTGGTAAGGGTCTGCTATTCCTATCTCCATTAAGAGATGTGACTCAAGTTTTTCCATTTCAGCCGCCTCATCATCAAGAATATGATCAAAGCCTGCCAGATGAAGTAAGCCATGCAGTACCAGATGGGCAATATGATCCTGTTCGGCAATCCCAGCTACTTTTGCTTCAGACATGACTGTCTCAAAGCCAAGAACCAGATCCCCCATAAACAGCCTACCTTCATTTAAAGCAGACCGATGGCCAGATGGGAAAGATAGAATGTTTGTTGCTCCAGATTTGCTGCGAAACTGCCGGTTCAGTTCAGCTATTTTAAGATCATCTGTCCAAAGCACAGAAACCTCAATTGGCCCGGGAAACTTTGCGGGCAAAAATCTAGCTGCAAGGTCTATCAGTGCAATACATTTCATTTCACTCCTAAAAAGATAGTCAACCCAGCGGGAATCAGAAAGATTGTGGTCAAAATGATGATGATCAACTGTAACCCAGCCGTGATATGAATGATCATCTGCGGCCGGACTGTCCGGGTCAGGATCTTGTTCTGCTGAAGTCAACTCAACGGGATGGAGGGGCATAATCAAGGAATCTGTCTTAATCATTCAAAGTAAAATGAATTGCTCTTGTCATGTATATTTCTGACGTCCAAGTGTGGCGAGAAGTTTCAATTTTGTCTAGTCTCATATGCTTTCAAGATACGGGCAACAACCGAATGCCTAACTATATCTTCACCAGAAAGGCGTATTATGCCTATACCTTCAACCATTTCCAACCTGTTGACTGCATCAGATAAACCAGATAACTGGCCGCTGGGCAGGTCAATCTGAGACAAATCGCCTGTGATAATCATTCGAGAATCCTTTCCCAGACGTGTCAATACCATTTTCATCTGAACCGGTGTTGTGTTCTGCGCTTCGTCAATGATAACGAAAGCATTGCCAAGCGTTCGTCCCCGCATGAAAGCAAGCGGGGCAATTTCAATCTCACCACTAGCAAGCATCCGGTCGAATTTTTGGGAAGGCATCATATCGAAAAGTGCATCATAAAGTGGTCGCAGATAAGGATCAACCTTCTCCTTCATATCGCCAGGCAAAAATCCTAGACGCTCGCCTGCTTCGACAGCTGGGCGCGAAAGAATGATTCGGTCAACCAGTCGACGCTTCAAACAGTCAACAGCCCAAGCTACCGCCATATATGTTTTGCCAGTTCCCGCTGGCCCAAGACCAAACACCACCTCATGTGCCTTGAGAAGCTTGAAATAAGCAGACTGACCCGCAGTACGGGGATAGATATTCTTTTTCCAGGTTGTTGCAAACACCGACTTGTCAATTGGTGACTTTTCTGGGTCCACGCCATTTTCAGCTTGACGTAGCAAATCATCGACCAGAGTGGCACTCAACTCTGTACCGGAATCATGGCTTGAAAGTTGGCGATAAAGACTCGTAAAGGCCTGGCTGGCTTTATCTACATTTTTCTGCTCACCTGCAATGGTGATCTGGTTGCCAAAGCTGCTTAAACCAACATGTAAAGCTTGTTCGATGCGGACTAGGTGACGGTTGTGCTGACCGCAGAGCAGGCTGAGTCGTTCATTATCATCGAATTCAAGGCAGACTTGCTTGTTCCCGGCAGTTTCGCTCACGCTACATTCTCTTCTGATTTCATCTGTTGTGGAGTCTTACCTGTTTGAACCAGAAGTGAATTTTGTCTAGCCTCTTTGACAGTGACCGTGACCATCTTCCCAAGCTGGGTATGATCTCCTTCCAAATAGACAGACTGCATAAAGGGGCTGCGGCCTGTAACCTGACCATCACGACCGCCCATTTTGTCAATCAGCACGGCCATCTGCTGTCCTTCACAAGTTTTATTGAATGCCATTTGCTGAGCGTCCAAAAGCTGCTGTAAGGCTGCCAACCTGTTAGCCTTAACCTGCGCACCAACCTGTTGACCATCTCCTGCAGCTGGCGTGCCCGGGCGCGGGCTGTATTTGAATGAATAAGCAGACGCGTAATCTATATCAGCAACCAGCTTGATAGTATCAGCAAAGTCACGGTCTGTCTCACCAGGGAACCCAACAATAAAATCACCTGACAGGGCAAGGTCGGGTTTGAATGTGCGCAACCTATCAATAATCCGCCGATAATCGTCAGCTGTATGGCGGCGATTCATCGCTCGGAGGATTTTGTCTGAGCCTGCCTGAACAGGCAGATGAAGATAGGGCATCAATTGTGGCACATCACGATGTGCGCTCATTAAATCTTCATCCATATCCAGCGGATGTGAAGTGGTGTAACGCAGCCTTGGCAGGCTGTCAATTTCTGCTAATTCACGAATCAGACGGCCAAGCCTCCAATTAGTGCCATCAGGTGCTGCCCCATGCCATGCGTTCACATTCTGGCCAAGCAATGTGATCTCCCTTGTCCCAGCCGCAACAAGCCGTTTTGCTTCAATGATGATTTCTTCAGCTGGGCGAGAAAATTCAGCGCCACGCGTGTAAGGCACAACACAGAAGCTGCAGAATTTATCACAACCTTCCTGGACAGATAAAAATGCCGCAGGGCCCCTGGGTGCAGCTTCCTCAGGCAGAAAATCAAACTTTACCTCAGTTGGAAACTCAGTATCTACAACACTTAGCCGTGAGATTGGATCAGCCTTGGCAACCAGTTCAGGCAAGCGGTGATAGGTTTGCGGTCCAACGACCAAATCAACCCACGGAGCCCGCCTTGTAATTTCCTCGCCCTCTGCCTGTGCCACACAACCAGCAACAGCAATTAGCATCTGTCTGTTTTGCTGCTCAGCAGCCCGATCCTTGAGTTTGCGCAAACGGCCCAGATCAGAAAACACCTTTTCAGAAGCTTTTTCGCGAATATGGCAGGTGTTCAGAATCACCATATCTGCATCTTCAAGCGAGTCTGTTTGCATGTAACCCGTAGGCGCAAGTACGTCCTTCATCCGCTCGGAATCATAGACATTCATCTGGCAACCAAAAGTCTTAACAAAAAGTTTTTTCATTTACGCGTTGCGTATCCTTTAAATCTGAACTGAAGCCAAGTCATTTATCACTTGGCCTGTTATGAAGTTATTTGCCTAGCCTTATCCCCGTCGTCAAGCCCTCCAGCGCTACTGAATAGCCGAATGGTTCAGCTTAGACGGCGCTTGAGAACAAGCGCATCTGAAGTGTTTGTTCGCTGCCGGTAATAATTGGGGCGTTTTCCTACCAATTCAAATTCGCTAGATCTATACAGCTTATACGCGCTCTTGTTGGTAGCCTCAACCTCAAGCAAGACGCGGCTTACCCCATGCTTGCTGGCAAGATGAAGACCCTGTTCCAGCAAATGGCGACCTATACCTTGTCTGCGCATAGATTCTCGCACACACAATTCTATCACATCAGCTGTATTAGCGGCCTGTTGTAACAAGATGAAACCAACCGGATACTCTGCATCGAAAGACACTACACCAAAACAGTTTGAATGGCAGCAGAGCTTCATGATCACAGCTGATTCCTGCTGCCTATCAGCCCCGTAAACATCACAAAAAACCACTGTGATTGCTTCAGCATGACCGCTCGTGACAGGCGTGTAGTGTATGTTATGGACTGTCATATCAGAACTGACACTTTGCCAAACCAAGTTTTGGGGAAACTACATACAACGGCTCAAAGCCAGAACAGGGATAGAGATGTGGTGAAGATAAAGATTGGAGCGCGTAACGCCCAATCATCTGTGCATCTACGGACCGCGGCTGACAGAAAATGTGTTTTTCTGTCAAAACCAGATCTGCAAAGTCAGTGACATGACCTGTTAATGTCAGGCGCAGTCCATCAAAACGCAGACAGGCCTCTTCAATATAGGATTTTATCCGTTCTAATGGCACATCCCTGACGGGAGACAACATATTCGCCTGCGAATCAAATTCCTGTACAAAAAGGGAATTTCTGCGTGTATCAGCAAAACAGAGGTGCGGCCCTGACTGCCTTTGCTCTGTTTGGCCTTCTGTTACGGCGTCAACGGCTAACGCGGCCAGACCATTGACCCCAAGCGCGGTTGCTGTAGTAGCAAGCAGATACCCTTTGGCAGCAGACAAACAAACACGAAGCCCTGTAAATGATCCAGGTCCGCATCCGGCCACAATATGGGTTAGGTCTGAAAAAGATGCATCTGCCTCTTCCATTAAACCTTGAACCATATCCACAAGATATTCAGCATGTCCAAAACGAGCATTATGCTGTTTGAATACAACACAGCCTCCATAATTTAAAAGGGCAACGGACACGGCATCACCGCTGGCCTCCAAAGCCAGAAGAAGGCGATATTCAGAATCATCTCTTTCAAAAGGCAACTTCTTGACTACACCTTCCGGTTT
>CABYOG010000057.1 GCA_902520575.1 uncultured SAR116 cluster alpha proteobacterium | reverse complement strand
CAAATTTTGAATTGCGGCTTTTGTAGGCCCATAGGCAGCCGATTTTGGTAAGCCCCGATATCCTGCAACAGAACCCATCAAAGCAAGATGACCACTGCCTCTGGCTAGCATTGCGGGCAGCAAATGGTCCAAGCAATGAATGATGCCAAAGTAATTGACCTGCATCTGTTTAACAAACGTTTCACCACTGAAGCTTTTCACATCGACTGGTGTGTATATCCCCGCGTTTAAAATAGCCATATCAATAGACCCAGAAGCATTTTCTGCTTTCAGAAGAGCAGATTTAATCTGCTCTGGTACCGAAACATCCGCAGCAAGGGGAACAATAGAGCCTTCAATTTTTTGAAGTTCGGTCAATTTTTCATATCTGCGTGCAATTGCTGAGACCCGCCAGCCTCTTTTTGCCAGCCTTCGTGCTAGACTGTACCCAATGCCTGAACTAGCGCCAGTGATAACAACATGGCCGCTCATAGTAAAAAGCAACTTCTGCGATAATTCACATTGTTCATATTATCGGCCTCTGCTATTGACAGCAAGAGCGCCGCGCCCGCCATCAACAGCAATCACCGCCCCTGTCATCCACCCAGATTTTTCAGGATCAAGCAATAGGCTAACAAGTCCAGCAAAGTCTGACGGCTGACCAAGCCGGCCAAGAGGATGCATTTGTGCAAGACCCTTTGCCATCGCTTCGTTCATGAGAAGCGGTTCCGACATTTTTGACTGACTTAAGGATGGGGCGATAACATTCACTCTTACATCTGGTGCCAATTCTGCGGCTAATGCTTTAGAAAGCCCTTCAACAGCAGCCTTTGCCGCACTAATGGCGGCGTGGTTCGTAAATCCCTGTGTAGCCGCAACAGAACTGAAAAACACCATACTACCCTTTCCTGCTTTCAGGGGCTGCTGAGCGGCCTGCGCGGCCAATGCAGCACCCACTACATTGGTGTGGTAGGTGTCCTGAAAATCAGACACAGATAACCTTGCTAGTGGCTTCAATAGGATACTGCCAATAGCCCAAACAAGCCCGGCCAATGCGCCATCTGCGCTGGCCTCATTCACAGCTTGTGAAATTGTGTCGGAATCAGCAAGGTCCAAAAGGCTGTGGCTTGCCCGCAGTTCCGCGGCTAGTTCAGGCAGCGCTGATGTATCGCGCCCAACGAGATGAACCGACCTTCCCTCGGCAACTAGCTGCCTCGCAACCGCCTGACCCATGTAGCCAGTCGCCCCAAAAATAACTGTGTTTGACATGTGCTGAACCCTAAGAAATATGCGATGCAGGAATATGTGACGTTAGCGCCGACTACAATCAATTGTCTGCCTTGTGTGTCTTCTCCTGCTTTGTTAGATTTACGAGAATTGACGGTCTGCAGATCAGGCAGCGTCATACCTTAAGCAACAGGTTTTCCAAATGTTTTTTCTTCCCGGCACGCATAAAGAGCATGGTCTTGCCTATTCACCCTTGAAAGCCTTGGTCTCACCCCGGCCTGTTGGCTGGATTTCGAGCCAATCCAAAGATAAGATTGCCAACCTTTCACCTTACAGCTTTTTCAATGCAATAGCTGAATTGCCGCCGATGGTAATGTTTATTTCTGCCCCGGATGCGCGTGAAGAAAATAAAGACGGCCAGAAAGACAGCTTAGCGAATATTCTGGAAACAGGCGAGTTTGGTGTGAATATTGTAGCCATGGCGCAGGCTGAACAGATGGTTAAAACCAGTAGGAATGTCACAAGTGACATAGATGAATTTGACCTAGCCGGCCTCACCAAAAAAACTGCTGAGAGAATTTCAGCTCCGCTTGTCGCTGGCGCACCGGCGCATCTGGAATGTAAATATTACGATCACATCACGCTCCCCGATAACGGTCGCGGCCAGCATTCAGTGATGGTGATGGGAACAATAGTAGGCATTCATATAGATGATGTTGTAATTAAAGATGGGTATGTTGATATTACGGCATATCAGCCTGTTGCCCGGCTTGGCTATAAGGATTATTCAGCCATTCATCATGTTTTTGAATTGACACCGTAAAGCTTCACCTCTAACGGATCGCGCAGTTCTGCACCTCAACCACAACATAACCGCGCAAATCAGATTGCCGGATATCCACGACCAGCACCCAGTCTTCTGCTGGCAGAATAGTGCGAAGCGGCAAGATGCCTTTCTCAACTTTTTGCGATCCCAGATAAATAAAGCGGGCAAAAATTTCACGTTTCGGGTCAAACCAGGGTTCGTTTTTAGAACCTTGTGCCTGGGGCTGACCTTCGATATGAAGGCGAAGACCGCCATCAAACAAGGAAATATTTGATTCTACCCCTCTGTAGAGCTCTGTAGCCACCGCCACAGAATGTTTAGAAAGCGAACGGCAATTCACCGGTTTTCCCAACCCTTGCAGCATCTGATAAATTTGCTCAATGCGTGTGCCTCTGGCAATCTGGCCACGCACCAGACGGGTTAATTTACTGTCTGAAGCCTGATCCGTCAGCGCATTGGCTTCACGCGTCGCCCGCAATTGGAGCAAATCGTGTTCAAAACCCTGCACCTTTCCGCTAAGCTCTTCTATCTGCTGTTCGCGCTCATAAAGCGCCAGGTCAGCATCTGCCTGAAGCTGTCTCTGTTCAAGCGACCCCCACTGCCAGCCCAGCCATAGCGCCAACCCAAGAAAAAAAATACGGCTCAGCCAGCGCATATAGATATGCACTTCACGGCGTCTATATTTTTCACGTGTTTCAAAAAAATCCACGTCTGCAACCTTTTCCGGAATGATAGAGTTTTACCTAACAACTTACCGCAGCCCTGTGATACCCTGTTTTTCTACTGCCGCCAAGTCTTTGCCCTTCTCACTTTACCCGCTGTGAGCAATTTGCCATTATCAGTCTTCTTTGAAGTTTTCTCTTCACGTACTTTGAACCTATGCCAGCGAAGCCGAACAGTTCCACCTCTAACCCCCGTGCCTGGCAGCGTATGCTGTCTGGCCGTCGTCTGGATATCTTAAGCCCTAGCCCTCTAGATATCGAAATAGAAGATATCGCCCATGGACTGGCTAGGGTGACTCGCTGGAATGGTCAAACGAAGGGGACTTATGGCCTGTCCGTGGCCCAGCATTCGTTACTGGTGGAAGGGATTTTGTCCCGAAACGCCCCGCAGTTGGCTCAGAAATGGCGTCTTGCTGGGCTGATTCATGACGCACCTGAATATGTCATTGGAGATATGATCACCCCGTTTAAATCCGCGCTCGGCCCCCTTTACCGCCAGATAGAAGCCCGCCTGCAGGAAGCAGTGCATATTCGCTTCGGCCTGCCTGCCGAACTGCCACCTGGCATAATCCATTTTATCAAGCGGGCAGACCGGATGGCGGCCTTTATTGAAGCAACCCAGATTGCCGGCTTTTCCGATGGTGAAGCCAAAAAGTTGTTCTCCAAGCCTAGAGGCACGCCAGCAGATTACAAACTTATCCCGCTGCCGCCAGAAAAAGCAGCGAAGGCCTTTTTGCGGCGGTTTGATTTGTTGTTTGGTCATAAAGGGTACAGAGGCTAGGACAAACGATTTGACGAGGCGCACCGCATCAGATATGAAACGCGAACAAGCTTTTCTGCCTTCAACAGAATAAGCCATGGGGGCATGGTGAAATTGGTAAACACAACAGACTTAAAATCTGTCGGCTTAATAGGCCTTCCCGGTTCAAGTCCGGGTGTCCCCACCACTCTTGTTTCAATTTTATCCAAATGTTACATAATTCAAAATGAATAAATTTACAATTCTTAACTCTAAGACTATCCAAGTTAATGCGTTTATGGTGTCAAGAGAAATCGCATTTTAGAATCACCTTCTAAACTCAGAAGTCATCTGCAACTTTACTTTTTTTATTGTAGATTTTCACCTCTGTAATTTTTGACGTTTTGGCAGCTCCAGATAACCATTATTTTTGCTTGTTGATGTTACTGGGACATCACCACGTGTCACTTCGTTTTTGAAAGGCTGCTTAGCATCTACAAACGGGTTTGAGTTACCCTGAATGCGGAAAACCTTAGAGTTCTTCTCAAACTCTTTTTGATCAACTGGATCTAAATTAGACCAAGTTTTAAGCATTTTCTGAAGCTTTTGAGTAAGCGAAACATTATAAGTCTCACTCATATAAAAGTATATCCGCGCAATATCGCCTTGAATAGATTGCCTAGGCTCAACAACTCCGACTTTAAAATCTATCTCAAAATCACATGCACCGTAAACTCTCTCTTCACCATCAATGTGTTCAAAAGTGAAATTTGACCTGTCTCCATTTATCTCGCCTATTGCAGGAACGAGATTATGCAAGTCTGCCTCCATCTTCGCAAATAGTTTGTTTTTCTTACATGCCTTTCTTCCACCGACTTTCCAACACTCCATCTGATTTCCAAAAAACCAAACTGGCATTACGTGTTCCCATTCTATCCGTACGCTCCGACTATTCAATTTTCCTGACTTTGTGTATTCATTCCTCGGAAAATAACCACAGGAATCCCATTGAGGAACAAGTTTTTTTCCTTCTACTTGATAACTACATCCACAATAAAAGGAAGTCTCATTACCTGAATATATGTCTTTAGCAAATTTCTTGGATTCACGAAAATTCCAAGTAATTTCAGCATAGGCCGCTACATTCATCAAAAAATAAAATAATGTTGCAAAGACTAATATCTTTTTAGGAAAATTTGACTGCATTATCGTCATTGGTTCCATTCAATCATTTGCTCCAAACTCAGCCTGGAATTATTTCAGATAAGCATTGTCCGGACAAAAATATCTGCGACGGCTAGCCTAAAGATTGGATAAGTGCCAATCCAGCATGTCTAGGCGATCCTGGCCCCAAAAAATTTCACCATCAACAATAAAAGTCGGTGCGCCAAACACGTTGGCAGCGATAGCCTTTTCAGTATCAGTGGCAATTGCCGCGGAATAGTCATCAATATTGAGTTTGGCGTCATTAACGATCGCGTCGCCGTCAAACCCGGCCTTAGTAAGTGCAGCCGCCAGAACGACCGCATCGCCAATATCTTCATCATGGGCCCAGAGCTGTGTCATGATCGCTTCTGTTGCACGCAAGGCATCTGTTATCAATAGGCTGGAACGTGCCGCGGCCATTACCGGCCCAGCAAAGCTGGAAGATGGCGGGAAATGTTCTGGCTGGGCGATCAGTGGCTTTCCTAAATAGCTTGAAAAGCGGGCCATTTCCTGCAGTCGGTAGGCCTGACGCTGGGGAGCGCGTTTAG
>CABYOG010000056.1 GCA_902520575.1 uncultured SAR116 cluster alpha proteobacterium | reverse complement strand
TTTTGTAAATGCAGGTAGTAGCACATCATAAAGACCTGAATTCAGAGTTGATGTTGTTGATTGCAATAGGAGATGCCGCTTGTCCGCAGCAGCAGGTATCACCGCTATCAGGCCCCAAAGAGACCCAGCCACTATAACGGTTTTTATCAGGTGAAACATAGCCTTGCTTAGATACAGCAGTTTCATGGCACTATTCAGTGTGATAAATGTTGAAATTCAAATTGTCCTGACCACGCTTAACTGGGCGTAGCCTTATGATTGCAATACTACAAAACAACAGTGTATTGTCGCAAGGATGATTCTGCGGCGTTCAAAGAGGGAAAGAACATGGCGTCCTCGCTGTCAAATGCTGAACCGAAATTGTCTGTCCCGCTGCAGTCAGACCAAACTCATAAGGCCCAACGCGGGGCAGGTGTACGCCTGAAGCTTTTTGTGGGCCAAGCAGCGATTGGCATTGGCCAGATTGACTTACTAGACTGCATCGGCCGGACAGGCTCTCTTGTTTTGGCCGCCACCCAGATGAATATGGATGAAACACGTGCAGAAAATCTTTTGGCGCTGACCTCGGCGGGCTTCTCAAAACCCCTTGTAATCCCAGCCGGGTCGGACAGCAATTTACTTGAACTCACAGAATTAGGCGCTGCTCTTATCCATCGTTACCGTAAGCAAGACAGCTATATACAGAAGTCATCAGCTGATTTGAAAGACTGGCTGAACAAGCAACAGGCGTCGAACTGACACAACTTTCTCAAAGCCCTATCAAGAGTAAATAAAGGAGAGAATAGCTATGGAATTGCCCCAATGGCATCACCGCCCACAAGTGAAACAGAAAGGTGTATTGGATGAAGACGCTTTTCTGCGTGTGGCAGATCAGTTTATCTCGTTGGCGAATGACAGAAACAAAAAGATTCTGGCTACTGAACTGCATTTTGCTCTCATGTATGCAGCGGCACGCTACACAGGCCATGTCGGTAAAAATGTTGTGAATATTGAAGATCAGGATAACTGGATTACCCATATGACGGAACAGTTTCAGGACATGCTGCGCGAAAATATGGCTGATCCGGCCCTGTAATATAAAAGGCTCTGTGAGATGATTTATTCACGCCGCATATCTGTCTTTATTAAACATGCGCTGTTTGTCAAAATGTGTTTTGGCATGTGGGTTTTGGTCAGTCTGTTTGGTGTGATGCAGGCCCAAGCTAGTGATAAAGTTCTGCTGGAAAAGGGCGAAAAACTTGTGCGCCAGCATTGCACACGCTGTCATGTGGTTGGCAATTTAAATAAATATGGTGGTATCGGGTCTACCCCATCTTTTGGGGCGATGAAATCCTTGCCTGATTGGCAGGACCGGTTTGCCACTTTCTGGTCGCTTCTGCCGCATCCGTCTGTTGTGCAGGTGGAAGGGCTTTCGCCTGAACGGCCAAAAGGTTTGCTGGCTACAACTAAACAAATTTTCCTGAATATGGATGACGTGGATGCCATTCAGGCGTATGTCGATACTGTGCCGGTGAAAGATTTGGGTGGTGGCGTCAATTATCGCTAACAGGTTGATGAAACTTAGCAAAGTTGAGGAGAAATAAATATGACTGACAAAAAACCTGAAATATCGGAGATGAGCGCAAGTGAAATCGCGATGCGTAAATTTTTAAAACAGCTGGGGGTGACCACGCATCAGAGGTTAGAAACTGCTCTTGCTGGGCGCATAAAAGATGGGGCGGCCGCTGCTGGTGACCGGCTTGCCATCACTGCGCAAATAGCAATCCCGGAGTTGGGTTTTACACATGAGATACAGGCTGAATTGATGGTGCCGGAGGCAGATGACAGCTGATGCAGGCCGTTACTGAAGAGCAGATTCTTGCGGCTCTGTCTGCCGTTCAGGATCCCTCACAAAATAAAGATATTGTTGCGTTGGGTCTGGTGCAGGCAATTCAGATCAAAGACAGCAATATAAGTTTTATGCTGGTGGTTCCGCCACATCGCGGTCCGGCAATGGAACCAATTCGGAAACGTGCGGAACAGGTTGCGCTTTCGATAGAGGGCGTGACCAGCGCAACTGTTCTTGTCACAGCACATGAAAGCCGCGCAGACGGCCTCTCCGCTAGTCCATCTAGTGGTGGAGCAGCGGACAGACAGGTAAAGGAAAAAATTCTTGAAAGCAAAGTCCGCCGGTTCATTGCAGTGGCCTCTGGCAAGGGCGGTGTCGGGAAATCAACAACAGCGGTGAACCTAGCTATTGCGCTTAAGCTGGAAGGCTTGCGTGTTGGCTTGCTTGATGCTGATGTCTATGGCCCGTCACAGCCCAGAATGCTTGGTGTTTCCGGCAAGCCGCCTGCAGTTGGCGGGGATATGGTTGCCCCACTTGAGAATTATGGAATAAAGCTGATGTCAATGGGACTTCTGGTGCCAGATGACACAGCGATGATATGGCGTGGGCCGATGGTCCAGTCTGCTTTAACGCAGATGCTAAATTCGGTTGCTTGGGGAGAACTAGATGTCATTGTTATTGACCTGCCACCAGGCACAGGTGATATCCAGATTTCCCTCGCCCAGCAGGTCAATCTGGCCGGGGCGGTAATTGTTTCCACGCCACAGGATATTGCCCTTCTGGATGTTGTCAAAGCTCTGACAATGTTTGAAAAAGCAAAAGTGCCAATCTTGGGTATGATCCAGAATATGGCAGTTTGGCATTGTCCGGACTGCGGCCGTGTTGATCATATTTTTGGAGAGGGCGGGGCAGCGGAAGAAGCCAGCCGCCGTGGTATTGACCTTATAGGAGATATCCCCCTATCTCTTGCTGTCCGCCAGGGATCCGACTCAGGCCTGCCCGTGATACTGTCAGAACCTCATTCAGCACATGCTGCTGCCTATAAACAGATTGCGGCCAGTCTTATTGAACGGGCAGACTTAAGATCGGAAAAAACGTCATGACACTCTATTACGAAACTGATCCTGCTAATGAAAACACAGTCCCTCAATTGCCGCCTCTGCTCAGCGCGGAAGCCGTGGAAACGGGTGATGTCCAGGCCAAGGCAGTAGCGCGTGCTGCGGCAGGTGAGGTCGGACTGGTCTGCTATGCGACAGCTGGTCCGTTACTTGATTTTGCTGTCACGCTGGCCCCTGAGGTCGATGCTGCCACATCTGCGCAGATGCAGCATGCGCTGATTGTTGCGGTGGGCGATGCAATCGGTGCTTTGGCCCCACCTGAAGTTGTTGTGACCTATCAGTATCCAGGCACAATTTTCTTTAATCGCGGCATTGCTGGAGTGATTACAATGACACAAGGCCCGGTCTCGACAGAAACAGGCTTCCCGGCCTGGATGGTGGTGTCTGCCCGTCTGCGTTTGTCTGGCGAGATGCAAGGGATGCCGCTAGAGTTCCGCATGGAAAACACTTCACTCGAAGAAGAAGGGGCAGGCTTTATTTCGCGCACCCGTCTGCTGGAAGCTTGTTGCCGCCATTTTCTGGTCTGGTTACATAAATGGGAAGAAGAAGGCTTCCGCCCTGTTCATGACATGTGGTCAAACCGTGCAGAAAAACATGTTGATTTGCGGGTGGCAGATGGCCGCACAGCAGAATGGCTTGGCTTAGATGAAGGCGGTGCCGGCCTTTTGAAGCTTGATGGTGACGCGGTTGCGGTCACACTTGCGGATTCTGCACAATTATTTGCTGTTCCTGATTTACAAGACAGCCCTTCATCAGGAGAGGCGGAATGAAACTGGCCCGCACAATCCGCTTTGATGCTTCTGATGAACATGTTTTTGCGCATGCTGCAGATGAGGGTGAATGGGCCATTTCTGGTAGCTTCTCCTTTGCCCACACCACAGATCAACAGCTGACTGGCAAAACAAAACAGGCCTTTGCAAATGGCTTTCTGGCTGTGCCGTCTTTTGGCTATGCAACACTTGTCTCTGTGGCAACAGCCAGTGATGCTGATATTACCCAGTTGCGTTCTGCATTGGTTGATCACTTTATCTCTGTTTACGGCGCACCAGATGCGCAGGCTGCGGGTTCAGCCGCAGATGAGGAAATTAGCTTTATGGCGGAGATTTGTCATGAACACAAGACAGGTACATTACTTAGCCTGCAGCGCAGCCTGACAGATGAAGGCATAAAAGAACAGTTTCGTGCCCTGGCCAAGGCAGAATCATGTGCAGAGCAGAAAATCTGGCAGATTGTTGAAGAGGATGAAACAGATGAACAGCACAACAGCGGCACAAACGCCTGATTTTTGGCTGACCTCTGGCTGGCATTTATGTGATCATGGGCCAGAGGGTGGGCTGATGCCGTCAGCTGATTTTATGTTGGCCTATTTTCATAGGCCTGAACTGGCTTTGGTCGAAGAATCCTGCGCAGCAGAAACAGCCTTGCATGAAAAGCTGATATCTGATCCTTTTGCGGTGGTAACTGAAGACGAGCTGGCCGCACTTGCTGATCCTGATGTGGCACATAACTACCGGGCGGTTTTGGCGTTCCGTCAGTTTGTGGCTGAGTATGATACGCTGCAATCTGCCTATATGGCGATTGCGCAAGGGGCATCTGTGTCCTTTCCGCCTTTGTTTGTTGATCAGATGGCACAAATCATCCTGCGTGAAATTCTTGATGGCGTAGATGACCCTCTGCAAATCCGCGCTGCAGAAATTCTTTTTCGCAGCCAGTCTGTGACAACTGAGGATGGCCGCATCATGATAGCGGATCAGTCCACGGTCCAGCTGCAGGCGGATTATCAGCGCAGCCTGAAACAACAAGAGCGCCCGGAAGAAGTGCAGATAGATATCCTAACCTCAGAGACCAAACAGCTCTATTGGGAACGCTCTGACCGGTTTGATACCTCCGTTGATATCGCGTTTACCCAGCCAGGTCTGGATGCGTTTGCGCGAGTCCTTGAAAAATGGGTGGCACATTTTCTTCATCTGCAGGTGACCATCACGCCGTTGGTGAAAATAGAAGACGACCACTGGCTTTGGCATCTGGGGCTGGATATGAACGCCACTGCCATTCTGAATGATCTTTATGCTGGCAAGGATGTGTCTGAAGACCGCCTGCGCGAAATTCTGTGTTTGTTCAAGCTGACCGCAGAAACCGGCCTAAAGCCGGAAATGGCGGGTCATCCTGTCTATATGGGGCTAGCTATGAACGCTGCGGGTATCGTGTCAGCCAAGCCTCAAAACTTGTTGGTAAATCTGCCGCTCAGCGATGCGTGAGGACCGCCGAGTTGAAAACTGATTACCCTCTAAACAAGACCTGTGACCGCTTCAGTTCGACCCTCAATTCAGATAATCATCTGTGGTGCGCGGCTTCGGCCGCTCGCCGACATCAACCATCTTATCGCCCTGGCTAAACATCGCTTCTACCCGGCAATCTTCACACATTTTAAGCATATCAGTCCGGCCTTCTGCCTGGAACATGCTGTGGCCAGACAGTTTGTTAATCACATTTTCAATCGATTTGGTGGTGCCAAAGGCTTTAC
>CABYOG010000055.1 GCA_902520575.1 uncultured SAR116 cluster alpha proteobacterium | reverse complement strand
GGCCAAAGCTATTGGCATGAAACGCACAATTTTTAAAAATGCCTCTGGTCTGCCTAATCAAGCGCAACTGAGCACGGCACGTGATATGGCACGCCTCGGGATCGCCATTCGTCGCGACTTTCCACAATATTTTAAATATTTCAATAGCACCAGCTTTAACTGGAAAGGACGTAAATTCAGAAATCACAACAAGTTGTTAACTCAATTTAAAGGCACAGATGGCATTAAAACAGGGTATATTAATGCCTCTGGCTTTAATCTTGTTGCCACAACAGAGCGAAATGGTGTGCGTCTGGTTGGGGTAGTCTTTGGCGGTAAAACTGGCAAAAGCCGTGATAAGCATATGATCAGCCTGCTTAACCGTCAGTTCGAACGAATCAAGCCTGTTCAGGTGAAATCGACGCCTCTGCCTACAACCCCCTTATCACGGCCAGACAACTTTCTAGCTGCAAATCTGCAGCCAGAGTTTCAGAAACCACCCGTCACTAATGACCTTAAGATTGCCTCAAGGCCATTAGTGCGGGCTGAAACCACATCCCCTGCCCCTTTGGCAAATACCTTGTCCCAGCAAGTGTCTGTGCCACCACCGCTCTGGTCTATTCAAGTTGGCAGCTTCACAAGGCGCGTATCCGCTCACAAGGCTGCGATTAAGGCCCGCCAAACAGCACGTGATACGCTAAATCTGACACCAGCTGAGCTTTCTGTTGTCACCAGAGGCGGGTTACCATTATGGCGTGTGCGGTTCCGCAATCTAGACGAAAACCGGGCCAGGGCAGCTTGTGCAGCCTTATTATCAGCAGGGTCAACCTGTATTGCCCTGCCTGTATCTGTCACAGATGCCGGATAAGATAATCCAGCTGTAACACCTAGTGAAAATCACGGCTTTTCAAGCGGGGGGTCTGTTGGTCACTAGCGTGTAAAAACCCCAGATAAGAATCACAATTGTGCACAGATTCAGCAATAAAGTGGGTGATTGGACCCTGCCGCTGCAAACGGCCATATACTCCCATCAGATGCGCCCCAAGTAGGGCTGTTCTGTCCCGTTCAACAATATGCGGCCAGACAATTACATTCACAGATAACAGACTGTCTTCAATAGTAACAAACACTGTGCCTTTAGCTGTACCAGGACGCTGACGCATAGTAACAAGCCCAATAAGGCGCAAACGCCGCCCATTTGGCGCCTCGTCAATCGCAGAGCAGCCCTGCCATCTGTCTTTTTCAAACCAGGACTTCAGACTGTCTACCGGATGCCCTTTTAAGGACAGGCCTGTTGCCGTATAATCCTGCGCAATCTGTTCACCAAACAAGCTGGGCGGCAGTTTCAGATAGCTGTCATCATCCTGTTTTATAATTTTGGTCCGGTTGTCTGCTTGCGCAAATAAAGGTAGCTTATTCATTTGTAGACGACCCTGTTTACGGGCCTGCCAGAACCCTTGTCGTGCGTTCAACCCTAATGAGCGCAACCCATCTGCGGCTGCAATCAACTCAATTGTCTTTGCAGAAATATCTGACCTAATAATAATATCCTCAACAGACTGATAACTCTCGCTACGGCAGGCCGTTATCCGCGCTGCTTCTACGGCATTCAACCCTTTGACCAGACGCAAACCCAAACGCAGCGCATGACGGGCCTGAGGGACGAGTTCAAGAGTTGAGTCCCATGCCGAATAATTAATATCAACAGGCCGCACCTCTACCCCGCTGCGCTGCGCATCAGCAATAAGCTGTGCGGGGCTGTAAAATCCCATTGGCTGGGCATTTAACAGGGCACATGTAAACACCTCAGGATAATGGCATTTCAACCAGGCTGAGGCATAAACTAGCAGTGCAAAACTGGCGGCATGCGACTCTGGAAATCCATATGTGCCAAACCCTTCAATTTGTTTAAAACAACGCTGCGCAAATTCGGCATCATATCCCCGTTCAATCATGCCATTCACCATCTTATCAAAAAACGTATGGATATCTCCGTTTTTACGAAAGGTGGCCATAGCCCGCCTGAGCCTGTCTGCCTCTGCCCCGCTGAATCCAGCCCCAACAATCGCAATTTTCATTGCCTGTTCCTGAAACAAGGGTACACCAAGCGTACGGTCAAGGACAGAACGCAGCTCATCAGACGGATAGTCAACATATTCAAGACCAGCCCGGCGACGTAGATAAGGATGAACCATATCTCCTTGAATAGGTCCCGGGCGGACAATTGCCACCTGAACGATCAGATCATGAAAACAGCGTGGCTGAAGGCGAGGCAGCATCGCCATCTGGGCCCGCGATTCCACCTGAAACACACCAACTGATTCCCCTCGGCAGAGCATGTCATAGGTACGTTTATCTTCTGGCGGAATTGTTGCCAGTGTCAGGGTCATATGATAATGACGTTGCATCAGCGCAAATGCACCGGCAAGACAGCTGAGCATGCCCAGAGCCAGCACATCAATTTTTAACAGCCCCAGCGCATCTAGATCATCTTTATCCCATTCAATGATGCTGCGTCCCTGCATGGCTGCTGGCCGAACCACACACAGTTTATCCAGCCGATCCTGCACAATCACAAATCCCCCAACATGTTGAGAGAGATGGCGTGGAAATCCATGAATCTGGCGGGCCAGCCTGACCACCATCTGCAAAGTCGGATCCTGAACATCAAGCCCGACTGCGCGCAGTGATTCAGAATTCAAACCGCTGTTCTTGCGGCCCCACACCTGACCAGACAAAGCCCGCTGAACATCCCGACTGAGACCAAAAGCCTTGGCAACTTCAACAAAAGCACTGCGCCCCTTATAAGTGATCACAGATGACGCCAGACCTGCACGATGCCGGCCATACCGGTGATAAATATACTGGATGACTTCTTCGCGCCGGTTATGTTCAAAATCCACATCAATATCTGGCGGCTCATTTCGGGCCTCGCTGACAAACCGTTCAAACAGAGGCTCTGAACGGTCAGGATCAACAGATGTGATAAACAAACAATAGCAGATTGCTGAATTTGCAGCAGACCCCCGTCCCTGACACAGAATATTGCGGCTGCGGGCAAAGCGGACAATATCAAATACCGTTAGGAAAAACGGGGCATAACCCATCTTCCGCACCAAAGCCAGTTCCTTATCCAAATAGGCATTCACCTTATCCGGCACCCCATCAGGATAGCGTTTCCGACTCCCTTCGCGGGCTTGCCAGGTTAATTCATCCATCGCAGACCGGCCAGACCGACCTTCGTGAGCCGGATAATCATAATGTAAATCATCAAGGCTGAACTGGCAGCTGGCGGCAATTTCATCTGCTGTCTGCAACGCTTGTTCAAAGCCCTGCCACCGGCGGGCCATCTCATCTGGGGCCAGCAGATGACGTTCAGCATTGCGGGATAATAGCTGTCCGGCTTCAGGCAGGCTGGTTTTATGCCGGATACAGCTGAGCACATCTGCAAGCGGGCGCCGGTCAGGACGATGATATAAAACATGCCCAAGCGCGACAAATCCTAAATTATCTGCCGCTGCTTCCTGGCTGAAGCGATAAAGACGTTCTTCATCACAGCCATCACGCATCAGATAACCGCCAACATATACATCACCTGAAGCAAACAGCCTAATTGTGCGGGCCTGTTCACGATAATCTGTATCCGCCAGAACAGGCGGCAGCGTAATCACAATCACATCAGAAGACAGCCGCCCCAAATCACTGATATGCATATCCGGGAAATCGCGGTTATTATGACCTGATCGCATCATCGCTGCGCTCAACCACTGACACAGGCTGTGGTAGCCATCCAGAGTGCGGGAATAACATAAAATATCACCGCCATTATGAAGGCTGACACCTACCCCGCAAATCAGCTTATCAAGAGACAGGCTGGCGACAGGCTTCTGATCCGGATTGTTCTGAGCCGCAATATCCTTTATCGCCATATGCGCACGCACCAGCCCGCCACAGCTGAATCTGTCAGCAATGCCCACAGCCTGCCAACCCAGATGATGAGCATGAGCAACCAGCTCTTCAGGATGTGAGGCGCCACACAAAAAGCTGAAATTCGTCTGACAGCCTAGAACAGCTTTCGGCCTGTACATCATCTTGTCTGTCATCAGCTGAACAGCCCATATATAAACCAACTGACCTCATCACCGCGTTCAACAAGGCCTTCACGGCACAGCCATAACCGACGACCATCTTCAACCTCAACCCGGTAATAATCACGTGATAATCTGTCTGTCCTTTTCGGATCCCACCAGCGGGGGCCAACCCGTTCAGGGCCTGTTGCCCGCAATACTGTCCAGTTATAATGCCGCCAGCGGATCATTGCTGGCGGATGATCCGGCATCATTGCCACAACTTTTACCGGTTCGGGCCTATCCAAAAGACGAACCGGACGCGGCGATGCCAAACCAGCCAAAACAGGCATAGACCACTGACCTGTTTTATCTGTTACATCTGCAACCGGCTGATAGGCCTGGCTGTCAGCGATATGCCAGTCTGATTGGCTGACAACACGCTGAACCTTGTCTGGCCCCAGCCGGGCAGCCAAGATATCAACCATATCACTGACCTGACTTGCCTGCAGACTGTCTTGATCTGTCCCCAGAAGAGCCGTCACAGGAACATCAACCATTAGTTCATGCGCCTGTATCCAGCTGTATTCCACACCAAATTCCGCATCAATTTTTTCAGCTGCCCCTGCCATCAACCGCTGTAAGGTTTGTTCACGCCGACCCGGCCGTGACAAGCGGAAAAGCAAACAGCTGACCTGACCATCTGTGCGCTGCCAGCCCAGCTCAAAAGACCGGGCGGCCAGTTCAGCATTAAGAAGCCTCTCTGCCATTTCTGCTGTCAGTTGACTGACCATATGACATAAGGCCTCATAGCCCATGACCGGTTCTGCCCAGATTTTTGTGACAGACACAGGTTGAACCGGCTGAACTGGTGTCTGGCTGTCAGGCTGATCCCCAAAAAGCTGGCTGTAACGCAGAACCACATCCGGGCCAAACCGAGCTGTCAGATCCGCCCGACCAAGCGGATACAAATGGCTTATTTGCCGCAAGCCTGCCTGGCTGAGCGCATGTAATATATCTAGCGGCAATCGCAAGGCTGCCAGCGGTAGGTCAGCAAGAGCCTCCCGCATCCGGGCACGGCGGGCAGGTGCATGTACCGGCTGGGCAGATACATCCCGATGGTAATGTGCCAGTGCAAAAGCCGCCCCAAAAGTTGACGCGCTGGCAATCGATGCACGCAAGCCTGTCTGGCTGATCTGACGATACAGATCAGCACACATCGCTCTCAGCCCACTATCCGTATCATCAGCGTCTGTATCATGAAAATCTGTAGCGTGGGCAAACAGATGGCTAGCCCCTGTTGCCTCAATCCAAATCCCCAAACCATTAGCATCAATACCAGTGACAGGGCTGTACCGGAACGCCCATCGTGCAAAAGCTGTCAACAGGGCCTGATCTGCATTGTGGTCAACTGGCGCAAAGCGCATATCAGGATGCCGGGCCCGCGCATCAGCCGCAGATAATCCGGCCTGAACCCCGTCTGCCCGGGCTTCAGCAGACAGATAAACCAGCCTA
>CABYOG010000054.1 GCA_902520575.1 uncultured SAR116 cluster alpha proteobacterium | reverse complement strand
TGGAACAGACCGCCACCATCAATCCCTGTCTTGCCGACATCAACCGAGAAAATATACGGTGAATGGAAGGTAATCTGTCCTGTTGAACGGAAAGTATCGTTATTTCCTGTCCCTTTTCTCAACTGCTGCACAGTCCCAATGCTCTCCAACTTATCATTTGTTGGTGATACATTCATCGGAATGTCAAGTACTGACATCGTAAAGTTCTCAACAACAATATCATAACCCTCATTGGAGAACATATGTATCATATCACCTCTAGGCGAAACTTTTGCAGTAATACCTGTCTTACCAGATGATGAGTTAATCGCATCAGCTAAATCACGCACATTTGCATCTCGCCCATCAATAATCCCAAAATCAACTGTAGCTGAAACTGTAATCGCTTCCTCATTTTTGCCTAAAATAGAGAAGGTTACTGTATCAGAAAACGCCTGATCCTGAGCTGGGAAGTCAAGATTGACTCGTGTCTGTGCTGCTGCATAAACACCTGTTTCACCTTGCGCTGCATTAATTGCCTGAACTATTTCATAAGCTGTTGAACCACCATTGACGTCAATAACCTTGGTGCCAACGTTGCCAAAAATTGTTAGATCTTCTTCTTCGTTAATAAGGCTAGATGCAGTTGTTCTATCGGTTCCCAAGCGTGGACGGCCAGCAGAGTCTGTAACTGAATCGTCTGCAGTGTCATTCGTTACAGTGATAGCAAACAATTCAGAATGTTTAACAGCATCTTTGGTGTAAACCAATGTTATATTATAGACGTTATCTGCGCCCGCATCTCCAGGATTTTCGAAGTCCAGGAAGCTTTTGGATTTAATTTCACCGGTTGTGGTATTCACGTTAAATAGGGCGGCATCAGAACCAGCCAAGGTGAATGCACCACCAGGATTAGCAGCAACAACTGACTGAAGATTAGAGCTTTGTGCTGTCGTAGCAATGATGCCACGGGCGCCCTCTGTCACGGTTACTGCGTTGTTGATTTGGTTGTTTGTTCCATCAGTTGGAGTGTTACTTGCAGGTGTATTTTGCGGGTCAGGACTCGGTGCTGACGGCGTTGCTATACCAGCAGAGTTTGCTACAGTTTGCGTACCTGCTCCATTATCTGCGAGTCTCGTTATGGTGTTGCCTCCACTTGCCGGGTTCACACCAACAGTGAAGCTAACGTCCTCCGTGTGCACAACATTTGAACTTGCATCTAGAATTTGAATTTTATATTGTACAAAATCCCCGATATTTAACTGGGTTGATGGTGAGCCTGCAGCTGCACCAACACCAAGCGTAAGAGTTGTGCCAGATAAGGCAGCTCCAGTCTCATTTGCCGTACCATTATCAAACTGAACGGTTGCGCTAGCAGTGGCGGCGAAAGTTGTGCTAAATTTAGCGGACAGGCTACCAACAGCAGAAACATCTATTGTTGGCCGTGTCGCCGAACCTGAATTCACCTCTTCCCGAACATTCAAAGTAGTCTCGTGAAAAGACGCATGAGAACTATCGTGGTCAATCGTAATGGTTTCCACAAAAGTATCACCATTCGCTGACGTGAAAGTTAGTGTCAGATTCTTATCAGAAATAAGATTAGTTGTTCCTGTGTAGGTAATCTGACCCGTATTTTCGTTCACAGCAAACAAACCTGCGTCACTTCCAGATAAAGCAAAAGCACCATCTGCTGAGTTTTGTGTTCTCTGAGCATTGACAAATGCTGCAAGGTTAGAACTAAGTGAGCCAGCAGTTGCTCCAGTCTGGGCACCGTTGCCAAGAGGATTGATAACGAGACCTTCAAGATCTTCAACGTCTATCTCTGTTGATGCAGCTCTGACTGTAGTTTGCGAACCAGATGGAGCTTCAGTTAAAGTAATCGTAATAGTCTCATTGAAAACATTTTCACCTTGTGTATAGGTTCTGATGATCACTCTTTCATTGTCACCACCAGGTATAAATTGCTGCATAGTGTTTGAGGTAATTGCGCCATCTGCAGCAATCTGGAATGCTGCTGCATCTGTTCCACTCAAAGAATAAGTGCCACCTGTATAAGTGTCAGCAAACAATTCAAAAGCATTGCTTCTGTTTGCGGGAACAATTGCAGGTACAGTAATCTCAAAGGCTTCTTCAACTGTCACAGCACGAGTACTGTCATTAACCATTAAACCACTAGTCGTTCCTGTGGCTGCAGTCTTTTCGACTGTCAACATATTGGCTGCATTCGTATTATGGGTCTTGAGGATGTATTCACCAAGGCCGGTAGGCTTTACATCTTCTATTGACAACGTTGCTGTATCATTTGGCTGGAAACCAACTTGGAATGTGGTGTCCAAGAAGGAGCCATTGAGCATCTTAACGCCATTAAACGTCGAACTTTCAGCAATCCGGTGCAACTCTTCTTGCAGAGCCCCCACCTCATTCTGGATAGCCTGTCGATCCTGTCCTGTGTAGACACCGTTAGCTGATTGCACAGCAAGCTCACGCATTCTATGAAGAATACTGGTCACTTCCTCAATTGCACCTTCCGCTGTTTGCGTCAGAGAGATGGCATCAGCTGCATTTCGTATAGCAGCTTCCAGTCCCTTGATCTGGGATGTCATCCGGTTGACAATTGATGCACCTGCGGCATCGTCAACAGCATGGTTCAAACGCAACCCTGATGAGATACGTTCTAGTGCTTTGTTCATACCCTCTTCTTTATTCCGAAGATGATAAAGGGTCGTAACCCCGGCCATATTTGTATTAATCTTGCTCATATCGCTCGCCAATCCACAATAGTTGGACACCCTGCGTTGTTGCAAATGTCGTGCCAATCGCACGCAACATTGCCAGTTAATCTAGCCTTTTTAAAACATGAACCGCTGCCCGGAGGGCTTGAATTCCGCGTTTCAGCAGACAGTCCCGGGGATTTAGCCCGGGCAATTTCGATAACTTGGTTTTGCATTGTGCTTTCTTCCACAATTAATTTGACACACGTCAATTGTGCAAATGCTATGCCAAAGTAAAAATTAGGACTCAGAAAACCATTCTAGTCCTATGAATTTGTTCACTTTTGAGGAAATTGACGCTTTTTGAATTAAGCTGTCATTATTTTGGCGTTAAGAAAAAGCTCAAAATGACAAAAGGGCAGAGACGCGCCCTGCCCTCGGATATGCACAAATCCTCTCTTCGCGTCGAATCAGCGAATATAATCAAACAGGCTCTGCTGGCCAATTTTTGCAAAAGCCTGCTGAGCAGCATCACGGTTTATAAGCTGCGACTGCAATTCTGTGACAAGCTCTGCCAAGTCAGCATCACCCATTGCTGAAATATCCTTGGTCACCGCTAACTTCCTGCTTTGAATCACGTCCTCTTGAATAGATGCTTTTTTCATTTGAGCACCTAATTTGGCTTGTTGAAGTGCCAGATGATCAAGTGATGAGAGAAGATTTCTTATGCCGCGGCCCAACAATTGGTCCTCATCTGTTAGAAACCTTTCTTTTCCAACCATGGCTCCATTTTCATCAATATCAGCAACTTTCATGTGATAAAAGCCAGCCTCATTAGAAACACCCTGTCCCTCTATTTCAATATTCTCGATAATGATATCATCGGATCCAGCTTCTGTTAGAAAAATAGCGCCAGTCTCAGTATCAAATTCTGCTGTAATTCCTGTTTGATCTGCTTTCGCATTGATAGCAGTGGCAAGATTTTCTTCCATACCTTCTGCTAAAGTAACATTAATAGTGACAGCACCAACACTACCTTTAAGAGTAAATTCCCAATCTTGATTCTGTCTAGGCACCTCAAGTTTCAATCTTGCTTTACCCTGTACGACAGCCAGCTCATTAATTTCTCTTAAAGGGTCTATTGAGGCCATAACACCTTCTACAATTTCAAAAATACTCTTGCGTCCGTCTGAGGTTTCAACCCTGCCGAAGACCGTTTCACCGTCGGCGCCGGTAGCTACAGTAACATTCTCTGAAACTTGCAAGGTGTGTACACCTCTATCGCCATTATACCTAACTGTTCCGTCCAGTTCGCGCGCAAAAGCTTCTTCGCCAGTTCTAAAACCAGAAAACAAACTCTGTCCGTATGAATCTTTTGTATTAGCTAAATCGACCAATGATTCTTTCAGGGAAGTCACTTCAGTTAATATAGCGCTTCTACTAAAACCATCGTAAGCGGGACTTCTTGCTTGAGTAGCTAACTCGGAAATACGGGTTATCACAGCCATTGTTTCTTGCAAGGTTTTGTCAGCAGAATTTAATCGGTTCTGAGCCTTGTATGCATTTTCTTCAAATCTGGTAAGTAGCTGTTCTTGCTCTCTTGCTGCAGACAGTTGCACCGCGGCAACTGGATCATCAGAAGCGCGCAGAATGGCTTTTCCTGAAGCAATTTTTTCCTGCTTTTCTTGAATATCCGCCGTCAATTTTCCAAATTGACGAACCTGTTGATCGTTAAATAATTTTGTACTTACCTGCATCAAACCCTCCGTTACACAACATCAATCAAGGTCTGGAACAGCTCTCTTGCTGTAGATAGAACCCTTGCTGACGCCTGATAGGCCTGTTGAAATTCAATGAGAGCTGCTGCTTCACTGTCTAGATTCACACCTGCAAACTCTGCTTCAGATTCAATAGCAGCCTCTTTTGTGGCTTCTGCGCCATCAAGTGCTTGCTCATTAGAGCGCACTGAAGCTCCAACAGATGCTACAATGGTCGAAAAAATGTCAGAAAACCCGCCAGAGCCTACTCCATCCATATCAGCTGATTGCTGCGCAATCAGCGAATCAAAGTTACGAGCATCACCTGCACCACTCTGAGTTCTTTCAATAATGAAGTTATCATTAAGGGCGGTCTTACCTCTGACCTGAATTTGGTGAGTGTTGAATGTGAAACTATTGTTATCATCTAATATTCGAGTTGCGATCGAATGGCCTGTATTGCTGTCAAGAATTTCGTATCTAAGTGCATCATCTGATACCGCTATGACAGTAAGGCCACCCCGATCCAGCACATCAGAAATATAAGCATCTGATTCAGTTGCTATCTGGTCATATTCACTGCCAACTAATCTTGCACCCATACCTGTGGTAAACACGAGGAGGTCTTCTACAGCAGTGTCATTTATAGATATCTTCTGACTAGCAAGACTATTCGCTGTGGCAGAAACACTAACCACATCACCCGCAAGGCTAGTGACTGAAATATGGTCATCTTCTAATTTCAGCTGAAGGTCAGCGGTTTTCATACCTAATGCATCTTGTGGTTGGTCAAACACCACGCTGTTAACTGCGGGGTCGTATTCAATAACAACTTTTCCGTCAGCTGAACCAGTCACCGTAGAAACAATTGACACTCCAGTTGGCAAGGCTGGGGATGGTGTTATTGCACCTGCTGAATCCATCGCAATAACATAAGCTGTCCCATCTATTGTCAGGTTTAAATTGGACAAGCCAGCACTTGCCATAAAGGCTGAGCTGGCAAAACGCATCTTAGTTGTGGCAAGGCCAAATAAAGCAGCATTATCGCTGTTGCCAGAAATTTTGCCATCTGTTGTGACCGTTATGACTTCGCCTGATAAAGTGCCACCAGCGACAACTTGCAGTGTTTTTTGATCATCAAAATAAGCTGTCAAAC
>CABYOG010000053.1 GCA_902520575.1 uncultured SAR116 cluster alpha proteobacterium | reverse complement strand
GCTGTAATCGACAAGGCTACGGTAACAATATAAGCCCGTGCATGGCCAACCCGCCTGACCAGAGCGGGCGCGCCGAAACAGCCAATGATAAAGCCTGTGAAATGTGCAGCCCCAATAATCCCAATCTGGATGTTGGAAAAGCCCAGTTCAATCGCAGAAAGCGTATCCAACGGACCCAGAGCCCCTGTGCCCATCTGCATTAACATGACTGTAATCAGCAATGCCGATATGGAGAGCAGAGTTGTCATCGCCTTGTAAAAATCCTTTCAGTGACAGCGCATCACAGGCTCCTCCTGCAGGAGCTATTGCCTGATGAGAGCTGACCGGTTATCAGTGTCTTATGACAGTAAGACCCTTTTTGAAATGGGTTGGCGGCAAACGCCAGCTTTTGGCTGATATTGCGCCTTTGGTTCCTAATGAGTTCTCACGTTATATTGAGCCTTTTGTGGGCGGAGGTGCCGTCTTTTTTTATTTATCTGAAAAGATGACTGAAAAGCAAATACCAAGTGTGATTAATGACCTCAACCCTGAACTTGTTAATTGTTATCAGATGGTCAAAACACAGACTGATGACCTAATCAGTCTGCTAAAAACACACAAACATGACAAAAATTATTATCTTGCGATCCGCAATCTAGACCGGCAGAAGGGTGGTTTGTCAGTGTTAAGCCCGCTTCAAAGGGCCAGCCGGTTCATATATCTAAATCGAACTGGGTTTAACGGAATGTACCGTGTGAATTCAAAAGGGCTAAATAATGTCCCGTTTGGCCGCTATAAAAATCCGTCTATTGTAAATGAGGATGTTCTGCGGGCATCTGCCAAGGCCCTGATTAACACGCAGATTTCAAATCAGTCTTTTCAGGATTGTCTGAGCAATGCGAGAAAGGGGGATTTTGTCTATCTTGATCCGCCTTATGTTCCTTTAAATGACACTTCAAACTTTACTGGCTATATGACAAATGGCTTCACCATGACTGACCAGAAAAGTTTAGCTGCACTCTTGACTGAACTGGATAAGCGTGGGGTGGTCTTTGTAGCCTCAAATGCTTTTTTGCCTGTTGTCAGGGAGCTTTATCGCGGGTTCAGGAAGATAGAAGTCAAAGCCAAACGGGCGATCAATTCCCAAGGCCATAAACGGTCAGCGATATCAGAACTGCTGGTCACAAACAGATAAATTTCAAAACAGCTTTCTATATCAGTGAGACAAACACAGCAAATGAGCTGAGGCTGATTAGAAGAGATAACCACAAATTTCGGGTAATGAGCATACAGCCGAGCCCTAAAGCCAGACATATCAGCCTGCTTTCAAGAGTTGTTGTTGCAAGTGCCCCTGTCGGATAGACCATGATCAGGATTAAGACAGCAGCAACCATGGCATGTGCTATTGCATTTACCCATTGCATTACCCAGCTTTCAGAGCTGATCAAATTAGCTAGAAGCAAACCTGCCAAGCGCCATCCGCCTGTTGCAAGCGCTGCAAGGGCAATGATGAACCAGGTTTCAGAAACAGAATAGATCATGATGCACCCTCCTGTTTGTCTGTCTCCAAGGCTTTTTGGGCAAGCTGGACAAACAGGGCTGCTGTACCGCCGATAAGTCCGGCGATTAAAATAGACCAATCACCGGCAAATATATAAATAAACGGTGATAAAGTTGCGCCAAAGAGCCCTGCCAGCCGGTTGATTTTTTGTTGCGCATTTGCCAACAGCAGCAGGATATAGAGAGGCGTGATGTAAATCACCAATCTTAGGATGTGTGGGGGTAACAAATCATCCAAAAAATAGCCGGTCATTGTGCCTGCCATGCCACAGACAAATACAACTGCGCTAAAACCTTTATAATAGATGAGAAGCTGTTTCGGCTGATATGTAGATTGCTTGTAGCTTAACTGTGCCCAGTTGGTAATTGCCATAAAATGCATAATGAATACACGTTGAAAAAAGGTCAGATTATGTTGTTTCAGCTTAAGCATATCTGCCCCTGAAATTACCATCAGCATCATTCGCATATTTGCCAGCGCTACGGCCACAACCATCAAAAACATGGATGAACCAGTGGCATATAGGCCAACAAAAGCAATCTGACCGGGCATGCCCCAGACAGAGAGGGTGGTGAATGTCGTCATCCAGAAATCAAAGCCTGCTTCACGAGCTATCGCACCAAAGCCTAACATTGTGCTTCCAAGGGCAAGCGCGGGCAAAGCTAGGGCGTCAATTGCGCCTTGGCGTGCTATTTGCTGACCGGAGAGAGAGTTAGACATAAAACATTAGCTCTGGAGGCCCGGACCGGAATTGAACCGATGTCCACGGTTTTGCAAACCGCTGCATAACCACTCTGCCACCGGGCCACGATGCATACCATAAAATAGGTCTCTAATTGAACTTATCTCAGGCGTCAATATTGTTCGTTGAAAATTTACTTAAGAATCTATATAAACCCATCTAGTCTGGTCAATGAAGACAACTAATCAGAAAACTTATGTAAGGTGAGGTTTTGCGCATGAATGACATGCGGTTCGCAACGCTAAGAAAGGCGATGGTGGATAGCCAGATCAGACCGAATAAGGTCATTGATGAGCAGGTTATTAAGGCATTTTCAACAGTCCCACGGGAGCTGTTTGTGAACCGGCAGATGCAGGAACTGGCTTATATTGATGAGGATCTACACTTGTCAGGTGGACGTTTCATCATCGAAGCCATGGTTATGGCCAGGATGGTACAGGCATTGAAACTTACCCCCTCTGATAATGTTATGTGTATTGGCGCTGGTAATGGATATGGTGCAGCCATTCTGTCCTCCCTTGCCGCATCGGTTATTGCGATCGAGACACGCATCCAAATGGTTGAAAAGGCGCAGCAAATCGTTGCTGGCCTCGATATTGGAAACGTTGCTGTCGTTAAGTCTCGGTTGCAGGATGGTTATCCATCTGAAGCCCCTTACCAGGGCATAATTATTGAAGGCGGTGTTGAATATGTGCCTCAGGCTCTGTTTGATCAGCTGTCGGATGGTGGGAATTTGGTATGCGTTTTGCGCCCAAGAGGCCTCGATGTTGGGGAAGCCACGCTGTGGCATAAACGAAATGGTCATATAACTCCAAAGAGCTTGTTCACAGCGCAGGTGCCTGTATTGGACGAGTTCAAATTAAAGCCCAAATTTGCATTCTGACTCTGTGCATTTTGGGTTCAATCTGATATCGTTTTAAATAATGGTCAATTTCGTCCGTTTTGGTCATCTCAAGGAAGAAATCAAATGATGTTCATGATGAGACTCATAAATTGCCTTTTTTTTGGTCTTTCCAGCATTTTGTTGTTTGTTCAGCCATCTTATGCCGATGCGCTAAAATCGGTGACCATAGAGCAAAGCTTAGCCGCTGGGCTCAAAGTGTCAAATTCTATTGCTGCATCCCAACAGGCCTTCGTTGTTGCCAGACAGGCAGTTGCTGCGGCTAAGGCGGCTAATGAATTAAATGGAAATTTTGCTCTTAGCGGTTCAAATGCTCAGTCGGACTCTAAATCAACTACCGGAGGATTTGTCAGCAGTACAGGACTTACTGCCACTTTCTCCTTAAGCAAGCGTATTTACGATTCGGGTGAGTCCAAAACAAAGTTTGAGGTTGCAGAGTTTGATCTTGAAAAGGCGCGGAATGAATATTTACTCGCAGAACAAAATGTCATATTTGATGTGATTTCAGCACATTTGGATGTATTGTCAGCTCAAAAGGCATTTGACATAAGGGATGCAAATGAACGTCGACTTTTTGCACATACTGAGGCTGAAAAAATCAGGTTGGTTGCCGGAACGTCAACCCCAACCCGATTGGCTGAGGCTGAGGCAAGGCTTGCACGTGCTCAATCGGATAAAATTCTTGCAAAGTCAGGATTGCAAACTGCAGTCGAAGCCTATGCATCGTTAACTGGCTTTGATACTGTAAAACCATTGAGTTTTTCACTACCTCAGGGCTTGCCAGAGAATACGGCTGTTGCCGAAATGAAGGCTGGTAAGTCGCATCCTTCCGTTATAATTTCTGATTTAGCAGCAAAAAGTTCAGGACTTCAATTTAAATTGCTGAAACAATCTGTTTCACCAAAAGTAAATTTTAGCTTGTCAGCATCGCGAACGGAAAAAGAAGGGCGGTCATCTGATAAAGATGAGATCACCACCAAACTTGAATTTTCCACACCCTTTCTTGTGACGGAGTCAACGCGAACTTCCTCTAGAAGCAGGCAGGCCAGCCATTTAAAGGCACAACTTGATGCATCTGAAAGACGCCGTGTCGTTGAACTAGAGGCGAGACGTGCTTTCCGAGAATATGAAGCGTCAGTGGCTCAAACTCAAGCTGTTGAGTCTGAGTTAAGAGCTGCTAAACTTGTAGCTGAAGGTACTGAAAGTGAAGTTGAGTTTGGGTTAAAAACCCTCTTAGATTTGCTTGATGCAGAACATGATTTATCTAATGCTGAGTTGCGATTTGTTCAAGCCCAGCAGGACTTAATTTTGAATAGTTACAATCTGATGCGCTCAACAGGTCAATTATCTGTTTCCCAATTTGACCTAGAAATCACTCCACCTGCACTAGACTCAATTTCTGACCCTCCTAGTCGTTACCCTTATATCATACCATTAATGGTGGAATGATAATTGAAGATGGTTGCTATTATCTTGCAGATAGGAGCCGGAAGTTAACAGGGTCACATCATGAGCGTGGGACATTTAAGAGATATTGGTGAAATTTTAGCATCGATAGAGGCACTTAAAGAACAAGCTGACCATTTGCATGAAATGCATAGGCATCAGGATAATGCTCCTGAACAAAACAGTTTGCTTGCTTCTCCTGTTGCTGAGATGGCACCGCGCAAAGCAGATGTGGTGTTGCTTGACGACGTTTACCGCAAAGGTATATCTCAACAGGAGCGCAAAGCAGACCCCCGGGATATGGCTTCTCATCAAAAAATGAAAACTCGGTTGTCGCCAGGGTTTAAATCCACTCCTTCAGACTCTGAGTTTGATCGGATGTTGTCCATCCTCATGAAGGATATGGACCATCAAGCAAAAACGTCCGGCACCTCACATGAGCCGAAATTATCTTCTATAGGCCAGTCAGATACGAGTGATCCCAATGAGTTAACAAATTTAGAGGCTGATATTGATGGTCTGCTATCGCCTTATTTAAACTCACCTGCAGCCTCATCTAATCAGCAGTCGACGCCCTTCACCAAAATCTCCTTACATTCAGGGGAGAGAAAACAAGAAGAATCTCAGCAGCGCGCCAGACAGAAAGACCCAATAGATGATAAGCTTTTATCGGCTGTAATCACAGATGAGATGCAAGCTGAAATTACTAATTATATACTGGCAGAAATCAAAAGACAAATTTCTGGTTGGATTGCAGAAAATCTGGAGAATATCGTCGAAGAAGCCTTGCGTTCGGTGTCGACTGAAGCTAGAGATGCAGTAACGGCTCGTTCTGTGCGCTAACAACGGGCTCATCCCGATTTTTGTTGTCGTGCCAAAAAGTCATGCTTGAAAAAACTTATTCCCCAGAAACGATAGAACGAAAATGGTATGAAAAAAGCGAGGCTGATGGGCTGTTCGCTTGTAACCCCTCGTCTGGCTCTATACCTTTCACCATAATGATGCCACCGCCGAACGTTACCGGCTCACTCCATATGGGGCATGCGTTAACTTTTACGTTGCAGGATGTGCTTATTCGTTATAACCGGATGCAGGGACGGGATGCACTCTGGCAACCAGGAATGGATCATGCTGGCATTGCCACACAAATGGTTGTGGAACGTCAACTGGCTGCCCAGAATGTCAGCCGACGTGATCTAGGCCGGGAAGCCTTCATTCAGAAAATCTGGGATTGGAAGGCTGAATCTGGCGGCACAATTCTGCATCAGCAAAAACATATTGGGGCCAGTGCAGACTGGCATCGAAGTCGTTTTACAATGGATGAGGGGTTGTCAAAGGCGGTTCGTAAAGTTTTTGTCAAA
>CABYOG010000052.1 GCA_902520575.1 uncultured SAR116 cluster alpha proteobacterium | reverse complement strand
CCCGTTTTCTTTTCGTTTTACACGAAACAATTCTTCCTGACCAGATGGGCCGACAGGTGCAACAAGGATTCCGCCAACCTTTAGCTGATCTAGAAGAAAAGTGGGAACTTTTTCTGTCTGACAGGTAATGATGATACGGTCAAAAGGAGCGGCTTCGGGCCAACCTTTATTACCATCAGCATGACGGTAAATTATGTTTGATAATTGCAACTGTTTACATCTAGCTTCAGCTTGAACTAACAAAGGACGAAGTCGTTCCATTGTGTAAACGCGCCTGACAAGACAGGCCAAAATCGCGGCCTGGTACCCGCTTCCAGTGCCGATTTCCAGAACGCTGTGGCGTTTGTTTAACTCCAGATATTCAGTCATTTTGGCGACAATATATGGCTGACTTATAGTCTGCCCATTACCGATGGGCAATGAAGCATTTTCATAAGCATGCGCTTTGAGATGTTCAGGGACAAATTTTTCGCGGGGTGTCTGTTCAATAGCTGACAATATCTTTGCGTTCATTACCGCCTGCGCACGTAAGGCCATGACCAATTTGGCTTTTTGAGGCAGAAATTCGTCTGTCTGTGCTGTCACCATTACGCCAGTTCAAAAATCTTTCTCAGGAAGTTTGGCCAGAAGTTTGAGGTCAGTCGCATTCATATGTAATGGCGTGAAGGTAACAAATCCTTCATTCAGCCACCATCTGTCAGAACCCTGATTAACTTTTTCGCGCATCACAAGTGGCCCAATCCGGTAGGTGTTAGGTGCATGCCCGGGCATTATTTCATCGGAAAACTTATGCTCATCCAAGGCTGCTCTCTTAATGCCTTTAACCGGCCCTAAGCGGGCTTCAGGAAAATTAATATTCAGAACGGTACGCGGTGGTATCTGTATTTCTAATGCGGCAGCCATCACTTGCGGACCAACTGACTTCACAGGTGTAAAATCCATCTGGCGCTGAAAGAATCGTTGTGAGAGAGCAATAGCTGGCACATCAACAATTGCCGCCTCCATTGCCCCACCAATGGTGCCTGAATAACCCACATCATCTGCAACATTCATCCCATGATTAATCCCTGACAAAACCAGATCAGGCTTTTGATCGGCGTAAAGCAGGTTGAGTGCCATCATGACACAATCTGCTGGCGTGCCAGAGACACCATAATGCCGCTCATCACGGCGCACAAATTCAATATCTTTGTGTAGGCTAATTGCCCGACCTACACCTGACTGGTTAGACAAGGGGGCAACAACACAGACATCATCTGTAAACTTAAGCGCAAGCTCCTCAAGAAGATACAATCCTTCTGCATCTAATCCATCATCATTTGTGATTAAGACACGCACGCAGCTCAACCTTTAGTTGGAACAAGTAGATCTGTTCCCATATAGCTGTGCAAAACTTCAGGCAATGCAATCGTACCATCTGCTTTTTGACCATTTTCCATAATGGCTATCATGCAGCGGCCAACCGCAAGTGCTGATCCGTTCAACGTATGAACAAATTCTGTATTTTTTTGGCCATCCTTTCGGGTTCTGGCTTTCATCCGGCGCGCTTGGAACGGCCCGCAGTTCGAACAGGATGATATCTCACGATACATGCCCCTGCCCTCATCCTGGCCAGGAAGCCACACCTCCAGATCAAATGTTTGCTGTGCAGAAAAACCTGTATCTCCGGAACACAGTCGCAATACTCTGAAGGACAGACCTAGTTTCTGCAGGATTGTCTCAGCGCAGACCGTCATGCGTTCAAGCTCAGCCTCTGACTGGTTAGGCGCAACTATAGAAACAAGCTCAACTTTTGAGAATTGATGCTGACGGATAAGGCCTCTGGTATCGCGGCCTGCAGAACCCGCCTCGGCACGAAAACAGGGCGTAAAGGCTGTCATCCGCAGAGGCAGCTGGTCAGCAGGAACAATGCTGTCTGCAACCAAATTCGTCAGCGGCACTTCAGCGGTAGGGATCAGCCACCTGTCATCAGTAGTATGAAACAAATCCTCTGCAAATTTGGGCAGTTGCCCAGTTCCTGTCATTGTCTGTCTGCGCACCAGAGCCGGCGGCAAAATTTCAGTGTAGCCATGTTCTTTTGTATGTATATCCAACATGAAGGCAGCCAAAGCACGTTCAAGTTTGGCTAGCTGCCCTTTCAGGACAACAAAGCGCGCGCCAGAAAGCTTTGCTGCAATCGAAAAATCCATTGCAGCCAGACTTTCACCCAAATCAACATGATCACGCGGCGTGAAATCAAAAGAAGGTTTCTGCCCGACTACTTTTATCAGCTCATTTTCATCCTCATCTTCACCATCAGGAACGCGTTCATCTAAAATATTGGGCAGCCCCATTAATTGGCTTGAAATCTCTGCAGCAATTTTGGCCTCTTCTGCTTCCAGTTCAGGGACAGTTTTTTTCAGTAAGGCAACCTCAGATATGACTTCACTAGCATCACCACCCTGTGCTTTAATCTGTCCAATCTCCCGGCTTGCCTCATTGCGCCGTGCCTGTTTATCCTGCAGCTTAGTTTGTAATTCGCGTCTGCGGGCATCCAAATCACAGATCTGCAGAGCAGCAGCAGGCAAACCCCTCCGCGCTAGTGCTTCATCAAACTGTTCAGGATTGTCTCTAATAAATCGAATATCATGCATGAGAATCACACCTCTCAGCCTCTAAGAATTAGTATGTCTTTATGTCAGAATAGGACAGCTCTGGCCAAAGTCAGCTTTCCGTTTCGTCCCCACTACGCTTCTGTATAATGCGTGCACCTAAAATCGACAATTCATAAAGCATGATCACAGGAATTGCTAGCAACACCTGCGAAATCACATCAGGTGGTGTCAGTATAGCTGCGGCGATAAAGGCAAAAAGTATGGCATATTTACGCTTGCTGGCAAGTCCGTCCGCTGTCATCAATCCTGCGCGCACAAGCAATAACAAAATGACCGGAAGCTCGAAGGAGAGACCGAAAGCGAACATGAGGCGCATGACAAGACTTAGATATTCAGAAATTCGGGGCTCAACCTCAATAGGTAATGCCCCTGCCCCGCCCTGCACTTCGAAGGACAGGAAAAAATCCCACGCTAACGGAATCACAATGTAATAGACCATCGCAGCCCCTAGAGCGAACAGCACGGGCGTAGCAAGCAAGAATGGATAGATAGCCTGCCTTTCATTCTTGTATAGACCAGGTGCAACAAACTTCCAAATTTGTAACAACATCAATGGAAAAGTTATTGAAATTGATACAAAAAAGGCAACTTTTACCTGTGTGAAAAACCCTTCATGCAAACCTGTAAAAATCATACGACTGACTTCTTGCCGCTCTGCCAGAGGCGCCTGCAAAAATAGATAGACTATATCTGCAATATTGTGGCTGCCACTGCCAAACGGTCGGATGAAACAGGCAAGAAAAATGACAACAAACCCAATCATAACAATACCCAACCGATTTCTTAACTCGGTGAGGTGATCAAGAAGGCTCATAGAGCCATCATCTTGATGGGTTGTCTCTGCCATTAACTTTTATCCTGAGCATTTTTTTCAGCTTCAACATTCGTCGCCTTGCGCCCAGCAGATTTCACCGCTTCAATGTCTTCACGAAGTGTGGAAAGATTGCTTTCCTGACCAGCTGAAGTAAGTTCAGGCTTCACAGCATCGTCTACCACGCGTGCTACGTTATCTAAATTACCTGACTTCAGATCTGACACCATTGTTTTAACGTCTTTCATGTCACTGTCAGCAGTGACATCTTCAAGACTTCGGGTGAATTCTCTTGCCATTTGACGGGCTTGACCGGTAATTTTTGTGAACCCGCGCAGAACTTTAGGCAGATCTTTTGGCCCTACAACCAAAACAAGAACGAAGGCAATCATCATAAATTCCTGCCAACCGAAATCAAACATTTCAGTCTCCTTGTCTTAAAAGGTCGTTTGGCCCCAATCGGAAGCAGAGCAAAAAGAAACTAAGATAAAAGTTTGTTTGCAAAGTGAAAAGCACCGTCAACCTAAGCTTTCTTTTTTGCAGCCTTTTTCGCAGAGGATTTTTTCTTAGCAGCATTTTTTGGAGCAGCTTTCTTTTTGGCCACTTTTTTAGGCGTGGCTTTCTTGGTTGGCGCTGCTTCTATTGTCTCAGCCTCATCTTCTTCGGGGTCTTCAGAGCTTTTAACTCCTTCTTTGAAACTACGAAGCCCTTTACCGAAATCACCCATAATTCCTGAAATTTTGCCAGGGCGTGCAAACAAAATCAAAACTACAGCAAGGACAATGATCCAATGCCAAATGCTCGTAAAACCCATAATTGATCCCCTTTAGAAAAGGTCTTAGCCGTAGGTGCGGACTTGCTACCGAGTTGGCTTTGTTAAATTGAGGCCTGACTATAGCTAGGCTTATCGTTGGCGGCAACAGCTAGCTTGAATCTGTTGCATTTTTTTCCAACTGTGAAAAGACAAACACTTGTGCTGGATCAACATCCAAATGAACGATTTCACCCTCTGCCATAAAATTCAGGCCCGGAATACGAGCATGAAGGTGCAGTTCCCGACTGGTGTCAGTCTCAGAAGTCATACTCAAATGCAACAAAGATGAGCCTCCCAACAACCGACTTTCCATAACCCTTGCTTTTAGGCCTGTTTCCTGAAGGCTGATTTGCAATCCCTCATACCTAATAAGAACATCTGCGGCCTGCCCATCTTGAATTCCCGTGCAGGTAAAATTGCCAACCATACTTTCTGCCTGACCATTTCGGCCTTTAGCAGGAATGTGATTTAACTCGCCAAAAAATTCGGCGACAAACGCATTTTCTGGCCGACAATACAAATCAATTGGACGACCTTGTTGTATGATTTCTCCATCACGCAACACAATGATTTTATCAGACATAAACATAGCCTCTTCAGCATCATGTGTAACCATAAGAGCTGCTGTTCCTGTCTGTCTTAGAATATGAAGCATTTTATCACGAACACGCTCACGAAGACGACTGTCCAGGCCGGAATATGGCTCATCAAGCAAAATCAGGCGCGGGGCTGGTGCAAGTGCCCTTGCAAGAGCAACACGTTGTTGCTGACCACCGGATAATTCGTGTGGAAACTTTGTTTCCATATCAGACAGGTCCATTTCCTGCATAAGCTCTGCCAAATAATTTTCAGCTTCGCTATCTGATTGCTTCATCCCAAATCGAATATTCTCACCAATGGTCATATGCGGGAATAAGGCATAAGACTGAAAGACAAGCCCCATTTGCCGGCGCTCTGGCGCAACTAGAATTTTTGGGCTGGAGAGAATATTTCCATCTTGCGCAACTTGGCCACTAATTGGGGTCTCAAAACCTGCAGCAAGGCGAAGCAACGTTGTTTTACCACAACCAGATGGTCCAAGAAGGGTAACAACTTGCCCACCTTCGATTTGAAAGGAAATATCAGTCACAGACTGATGACGGCCATAAGTATGACTTACATTCTCAAACGTGATCACAATTCAGCTCCTTACAAACCACAAATTTAAGTTTGTTAATTCTAAGTGTCTTCATTTTTTAGCTTAAATTCGCCTGAAAACCGGTCTTCAAAATCTGTGTTGAGCAAATCAGCTTCATCAAAAGCACTCTCTTCCTCATCTTCAGCAACCTGCTCATTTCTGGACTCAGCAAGCGCTCCTAAAACCTGACCTTTACGAAGCAATCCAGCTGACTTTAGTTCTTCCATTCCTGGCAGATCGTCAGTGGTCTTTATACCAAAATGATCCAAAAATGTTGGACTTGTTCCCCAGGTTAACGGTCGACCAGGTGTCCGCCTACGACCGCGTGGCCTGATCCATTCCACTTCCAGCAGAATATCCAGCGTACCACGCGAAAGGCTGATACCTCTGATTTCTTCTATCTCAGAACGTGTTATGGGTTGATGATAGGCAATAATTGCCAAAACTTCCAAAGCTGCACGAGACAAGGGTTTCTGAACAGGTTTATCCAAAGATAGATAGCGAGCAATATCAGCTTTCGTTCGAAAGGCAAGCTGGTCC
>CABYOG010000051.1 GCA_902520575.1 uncultured SAR116 cluster alpha proteobacterium | reverse complement strand
TCCACCCAGTCAGTTGTGGTTGTAACTGTTGATGCCGCATTTGAATCTTCAAGGCCCAAAACCTGCAATGAATCCATTGTTGCACCTGCCACCGTTTGGGTAAGATTGAATTCATCCTGAAAATTGGAGAAAATCCCCGAAGAATTTGAAGAAGCTGCTATAATTTCACTGTTGGTATAGAAATGTTTTCCTGCGGCACTCTTTTCACGCAAAATTACTTTTTTACTATTGAAATTATCTGTAGCCCCATCGTAAACGCTCTCTGCTCCTTCAAAGAAGGCCTCCACTGTTTCAGATTCCCCACTCATCACAAACAGATTTGTTTCAGCAAGTGAAAAATCATCATCAGGAAAATCAAGACCAGTGGTGTTTATCTCAATGTAATTATCAGCTGCAGAAGCACCTGAATTTACGTTATTTATAGTAAATTCACGTCCATTTATAATTTGCGAGTCCGTTAATTCATTGCCTGTTGTAAAATTCCCACCAAGTCGGACTCGTTCATTTGAAGTAAATCCGCCCATTGCCGACGAATTCGCAAAATAAACTCTCAAAGTATTCTGATTTGAGTCATAAATGACTGACTTTGTGCCTGCACCAGATGTAGAAACCTGCTGCCGGTCATCGTAAACACTCAGAGAAGGACGATTAGCGTACATGGAATATACAAGGTATTTTTCGTCCGATGTGAGTGAAGCGTTATTTACGCCAGCGGATGTTGTTGCATTCGAGGTTGTATGGTCAAAGCTTACAACCTGGGTTTGTTCAAAAATAGCAGGCATGGTTATACCACTTGAGCGCGCGAACAAATCAGTCGAAACGCCTAGCGCACTTGCATTAGCAAGGGAATCATTAATATCAACCGCATAACGATTGAGAGATTCATTTATTCGCGCTTGAGTATGCGCCAAAAACTGTTCACGAGTAAAATCAGGAGAGGCTCCAGATAAAGTGATATTATCAACTTCTGAAACAAAACTACTTGATAGCAAGTCAACCTCAATAGGTGTTGTAAGGCCTGTCGAAGACCCGTCCTGATTCAATTTGAATAGGTTAATATTGAGCGTGTCGTCTACATTCTGAACAATCTGAATTTTACTGTCATCGCCATAAGCTTCATTAATTGCGCGCTCTACTTCTGCAGCTAGTTGCGTTGCATTATACTTGCCTGGGCGAATGTCAATATTTACAGGTTGGTCGCCATTATCAACATTTACAGTGAGAAAGTTTGTGCCCCAATAGACGCGGCTGTCTCCATCGCCACTCTCGCGTGTCGCTTTAAACTGCATGGGGTCAGTTACAATCTCAACAAGTCGGTCACCCTCCTCACCAAAATCAAATTCAGCCTGTTCACCACGCAACTTGGCGGGCTGTGAAGGAATAAGCTGTTGCTGGTCATCTAGTTTGTACAGAGGCGAGCCTTTACCTTCAAGGAAGTAGTTGTCATCAGGAACGTCTGTCGTTTCAGCGCCAAAACGATCAATAAAAATTTGACTGCCATTATCGTCAACAGCAGAGACCAAGTCAGGTTCAATCACCGTGTCATTAATTACAAGGCGTGTATCATATTTGTTCGTAGCGTCAGTAGCAGATGCTGCTTGTGTCTTAATAAAAAACATCGTAGCGATTGTCGGATTTCCCAAATCATCAAAGATGGTAATGGATGTTGAATTGGTAAATGTATTTGGGTCGGAGGGATTAAATGTATATCCGTTGGAAAATTCTGAACGCTCTGTCACCACATCCGCGCCAGCAGGCACGTTCACCCCGAGTGAAATGTTGCTAGTGGCACGAGGGTCACCTGACGTTACAGGAAGCTGAAGTGGAAGCGCACTCTGCAAGTCTTTCGCGGTTACAGAACCATCATCGTTCACGGGATATGTGAGCAGAAACTGACCTGCTGAATCAACCACATATCTGTCGTTATCCACATTCAATGAACCGTTCCGCGTATAAACAGTTTGTGCAGATGTCAGCGAGGGTTTAAGTGCGAAAAAGCCCTGACCAGAAATTGCCAGATCGAGCGCATTTAGTGATGAGGAGATATTACCCTGTGTAAACTGCTGCTTGATACCTTTCAGAATTGTACCTGAACCGATTGAGGATGATGAGTTCTGCAAGGGTGATGTTGCAAAAATGTCGCCAAATTCAGCCACACTTCGCTTAAAGCCTGTGGTTCCCACGTTGGCGATATTATTTGAAGTTGCAGAGATATCGGCTGATGAACCATTCAATCCGGTAAGCGCGGTATAAAATGACATTTTCTAATTCTCCAAGATACATCCGGTCTAATTTATTTTGGGTCTGAAAGACTGTTTGAAACTGAGCTTTCACTCATCATTTGTTTTGTCAGAGCAACTTATGTGCCAGAAGTTTCTACTAATACCCTTGAGTGCCGGAATTTTGGCGGAAACGCACAACCTCATTCACATTGATGTCACCATAGCCCCTGACATCCAGCATGACGCCATCTGACGTACTTGTTGATGCAGCCAGAACCTCACCAAAGACCGAAGTTGAAACGCCTTCAAGCCCTTCACCCTGATCAGCAAATGCTTCAACAGTTATATATTCGTTTTGTTCAAGGACCTCTTGAGGAATATTTTCCCAAGAGAAGCCGGTCAGCCCCGATGGCTGTGCACCTAATTCTTCAATGTGGAGGATTTCACCATTCTGAGATGTAAAGGCCACATTTGTCATGCCTGAGGCTGCTGGCAAATCAACAACCCCATGCACTGCGCCATCTGCGTCAGGATAAGCTGCGCTGCCAGGAACCAAAACTGAATTACCCAGCAGGTTCGTTGCTGTTGCAATCCTGAATTCCGATAACTGATTTGATATACCTTTCAAAGACTGTCCCATGTCCGTAATACCGGTGACAGTAGAAAACTGAGCCATTTGAGCGATAAAATCTGCATTTTCCATTGGCGCAAACGGGTCCTGATTCTGCAGCTGTGTTGTCATCAGCTTCAAAAAATCTTCTTGTCCCAGTGCACCGCCATCAGCCCGTTTTTTTTGCTCTTGAGGCTGTATTCCCAGCTTGTCGAGTATGTTGGTCAGGGATTGATTACTGTCAACCGTGCTCATAGTTTTCTCCGCTAATTAAGTTTTATTTGCCCATCGAGATTGTACGCATCATTAAGCTACGCAGTGTAGAGACGACCTCTACATTATTCTGGTATTGGCGGGATGCTTCTAGCATCTCCACCATTTCTTCATTTTCATCAACAGCTGCCCGGAAAACATAGCCATTTTTGTCAGAATCTGGATGCTGCGGCATATAGACCTGTTCTGGTTCACGCAGAACAGGCTTTACGTCAACTACATCAACTGTGGACACACCTGTTCGCTTCAACTGGTCTGCAAATTGTGTTTCAAATACAGGTTTCAGCGCTCGAAATGCACTATTCTTATCGCCTGTCACCGCCCCGGCATTTGCCAGATTACTGGCAACGGTATTCAAGCGAATCATCTGTGATGCCATCGACCGGCCGGCGATATCAAAAATATTCTTTACTTCAGGCATTTAAATTCCCCTTTTATTCCCCGCGAATAGCGGACATCAGCCCACTGATCCGATTATTGAGAAACTGCAGTGTGGTCTGATAGCGTATAACGTTCTCAGAAAATTCCATCTGCTCAACAGCCATTTCAACGGTATTACCATCCAAAGACGGGTTAATAGGATCCCGAAATAGCATCTGTTCACGCAGCGGATGTGTATTGGTTGGAAAATGAACATCATTTGTGACGCGCAAAGGCCCATGTTTTATGTGACGCTGAATTTCCTGTTCAAAGTTCAGATCACGTGCCTTGAAGTGAGGCGTGGCAGCGTTGGCAATATTTGAGGCAAGAATTTCATTGCGCCGTGAGCGCAAATTCAACGCCTGTGCGTGAAATTCTAAATAGTTGCCAATTTTACTCATTTGCAGACTGCTCGACCATCTATCTCAAAAAGTTTGCTTTTTTAACTGTGAAATACACATTTTGGTGTAGAATTTGCAAATAGAGTGCCAAGTTGTTCTGATGGAGAAAAAAATGAAATCAGCAGCCCTATCGAACGGGTCTGGCCCAGGTTCATCTGTAGCCTTGTCACCCACCTCTATTCATGTCCGCGATGCTATCATTGAAAAATTTATCGATAAATCACTGGATGAGCTAAACATCTTTTTGACATCTGCTTTGGATACAGAACGTGACGAGAGCAAACGAATCGGTATATTAGCAGCACGAGTCTATATCTTGCGAACGCGCATCAGCAAAATCATAGAGTTCAATCAAAATGCCATGATTCCTTCGATTGATGACATCACACCTAATGAATTGGTCAACAAACTGCAGCATTTTGATGAGCCCATTATGAGCGACGAACCATCGGCTGAAAACATAAACCACCTTGAAGATTGGAACGAGCTGCTGACCCTTGAGGATGGGGAAATCAATGGGGTGCGTATCCCGCGTGGTGTTGCAATCACCGTAGGAAGGGACGATGCAAGCCGCCTAATTGAAACCGGCAAGGCCGAGCTGATTAAAGAAGAAAATACAGCTGAAAATACCGCGGATGAGCAGGACGCTATACCTGATGCACCGGATATTCCAGACACGGAAACAGGAGCTCAGATTGAGGCCACGGAGCAGATGCCCGCTGAACAAACAGACGAAACCTCTGCAAACGAAGAAGAAACTCTCTCAGAGTCTGCGGTTCAAGATACAGCAGCTGAGATTGAGGCCTCAGAGCAGATGCCCGCTGAACAGACAAACGAAACCTCGGCAAACGAGGAAGAAACTCTCTCAGAGTCTGCGGTTCAAGATACAGAAGCTGAGATTGAGGCCGCGGAGCAGATGCCCGCTGAACAGACAAACGAAACCTCGGCAAACGAGGAAGAAACTCTCTCAGAGTCTGCGGTTCAAGATACAGAAGCTGAGATTGAGGCCGCGGAGCAGATGCCCGCTGAACAGACAAACGAAATCTCAGTAGACGGCACAGAACCTGCGCCAGAAAGTACGGTTGAGAATTCAGATATTTCTTCTGCGAAAATGACAGCTGGCAATGTTAGAACAAAACCACAAGCTTCGTTATCGTCTGAGGACACGCATACTGAAGATGTTGATGAAGCTGAAATAGATGAGACAAAACCAAATAAATAAGCATGCGAAAGCTTTACTACTTCTATGTTTCAGTCTTGCCCTGTTAGGCGGTTGTAATCTAGAACGGTTCAGGCATGAAAAATACAGCTGCAACAACCAGCGTCTTGATATTTACGATATAATTGTCCGCCATGCCAAAAAAGGCAGCACCGCAAAAATTATTGGCTCAGTGGGCGAATACGATGGCATCATCACCTCTGTTAACAGCAAGTCAATGATGATTGAAGGTGAAGGAATTAGCCTCCAGATTGACCGCAAGTCAGGCCGGACAACAGCGCAGAAAAGAAACAAATACTATAGCATGCAATGTAAAGTGAGCGTCTTTACGCTCTAGATTTACCTGCTGCAGAATTCGCATCCTACTCTTTTTGCGCACTATGATAGCGGGCGACCGCCTCAGCTTCCTCTTTCGGCATTTTTGTTGATAACATGATCTCAGATACTGACGCGCCGTCTCTGGCAAGCTCTATGGCTTGCGAAAGTTGACCTTGTGCAGATGTGCTATCTGCGAGGCGTGTCAGCTCTCGCTGCAACCATTCTTGCGTATCTTCAATTTTGCTAATTTGGCTTTCCAGCCCTTTAATTTGCGTATTCATCAGATCAATGGAATTTGTGTAACGTACTAACAGGGTTTCTATATCATTATAGGACGCAGATAGGCGGGAGAGGACATTAAGTGTCTTTTTCTGAAAGCTGTTCACAAGAAAGATTACGGCCAAAAGAAGCAGAAAAATTACTGCAGCAAAACCAAAATTTGACATAAAAACAGCAACTGTCACAGCGTTAACCTCTTTATTCTCCCCTGGGCTACACTATCATACATGCGGACTGTTTTTGTCAAATAGGCCCTAACGGCGATAAGGAGTGTGAGGAGTGGTGGTGTCTTCAAGCTGACCATGAATATAGCCCTGCATGTCGGAAACAAGAGACATGTTGTAGCGGGCCTGAAGCTCAAGCCGGGTCATCTGATGAATAAGCTGATTAATTTCTTCGCGTTCATTCACCTGTCCTGGCGCAGATGCAGAAATAAGCTCTTTATGCTTTGAGAGCCACATATCAAACTCAGCTATAGCGGCATTAAATGCTGCTGAATCATTAAGACAAGCGGAAGCGCTGCTAAGTTTTTGCTTAGCAGTGATGATAACTTCGGACAGTGGAAGTTGGTCGGTCATAATCTTATCACTCGATTAGGATGAACTAATTACGACTTCAACTCCCTATATGCATCCATCAGCGCATCAGAGATTTTTTCGATATCAATCGGGTACTTACCCTCTTTTATCGCGCTCTTGATGCGATCGACATTGTCCATGTCTACAGGCGCAGCGGCAGCCATTTCCTTAGCTGTTGAAGCGATTTCAGCTGATTTTAACTGAACAGAATCGCTTGAAGCAGCCGCAGCTCTGGACTGTGCTGAATTTGACCCTTTGGCGCTTCTGTCTGACGGACTGTCAGCTTTTTGGGCCTTTGGTGTCTCAATACGACTGATGGCGTTTTTCACACTATCAACCATTACTACCTCCTAGTATCACGTTAAACGACT
>CABYOG010000050.1 GCA_902520575.1 uncultured SAR116 cluster alpha proteobacterium | reverse complement strand
GGTCACAATCGTGGCGGCGATCAGCAAGGTCATCAATCACCATCATGCGGTTGCAAACCGGCCGTATCTTCAACTCCCAGCAATAATCAAGCGCGTAGTGATCCACAATCAGCCAGTCAATTGTTGTGTCTCTAACAATTTGCAGTGTTTGCTGTGCATCGGTTGACCAATCAACGCCAAGCAAGCTCGCATGCGTGAGATCGGGCTCAGTTGTAGAATTCGCATCAACTTCAGGTAAGGTATATGTCTCATATCCACGATAGCGGATATGTTCTATTAAGTGCCCCTCTAGCTCGCGGCAGACAAACAGACATTTAGCCCCTTGCTCACGTAATGCATCCGCTAACGTTAAACAGCGCGCAATATGGCCAGTACCTATTTGCAGTGAGCATCTGTGCGAAATACGACATGCATTTATGCTGAGCCATTCAGCAATGTGAACATTAGCTCTGCTCGCTCCCAGTCATCCGGCGTGTCAATATCTTGTACTTTGTGTCTTGGCATCAAAACGGGGGCCGCGTCATCACTAAAAATCGGTTTGTTTCCTAGCCAAGCTGCTGCCTTGCCCCAATAAAACTGACCGGCATCATGCCAAGCTTCATCGAGATCTTGTGAGCGTGTATTGAAATGTTCGGGTTGAAACATCTCTATTCTTTGGTTCTTTGTTATGCGGATCGATCGTTGTATCGGAAATGCATAATTCGTGACTGAAAATGCGTAATCAGCGCCACTACTTTCTAGAACATCGAGACCCTTTTGCAAATCAAACGCCTGAACAAAGGGGGCTGTTGCATACAGACAGCAAACTTTTTCGGCCACATCTCCGTAAGAGTTCTGCCACTCGATGGCATGCGAGATAACTGCAGTGGTGCTTGTGTAATCGTCTGCAAGTTGCGCCGGGCGCATAAAAGGAATTTCAGCGCCATATCGCTCCGCCATGGCTGCAATTTCTTGGTCATCAGTGCTCACTATAATTCGATCGAAACATTGACTTTTAATCGCCGCATCAATCGACCAAGCAATTATTGGTTTGCCACAGAAGTCGCGAATGTTTTTGCGGGGGATACGCTTGCTGCCGCCGCGGGCAGGAATGATGCAAAGCCTCATGAACTCAGCGACTTGGCTAGTACTGCAATCACTGCTGCTTGCTGCTGCGGTTCAAGTTTTGTGTGCATCGGCAAAGTGATCACTTCTCGGTGAAACTGTTCTGACTCAGGAAAATCACACGCCTTGAATCCTAGCTTTTCATAATACGGCTGCCGATGAACCGGTATGTAATGCAGATTTGCGGCCACTCCATTCTTCCAAAGCGAGTCGTACACCTGACGTTGTGTCTTTCCGCTTTCGCCTTCATTTATACGAATTGGGTAAAGGTGGTAACTAGAATATGTTCCATTAGCTTGATATGGCGTTGTGATTGGCAATGACTTCAGCTCCTGGTCATACCGATTAGCAATTGAATGCCTGTAGCTAACAAATTCAGTCAAGCGCTGCATTTGACTCCAGCCTAACGCAGCCTGAATATCTGTCATGCGGTAGTTGAAGCCCAATTCAATTTGCTGGTAGTTCCAAATTTCATCCTCCGGACGCGAGTGCATCAACTCTTTGTCGCTTGTGATTCCGTGCGTGCGCAAGCGGCTCAGACGATTAGCTAACGCTTCATCATTGGTCATCGCCATACCACCTTCACCGGTGGTGATAATCTTGACAGGATGGAAGCTGAAGACGGTTATGTCGCTGTGGACGCAAGAACCGACTTTGATGCCATTATAAGATGCACCGATGGCATGCGAAGCGTCTTCAATGATTTTGAAGCCATATCTTTGGCTTAACGCATATATCGCCGGCATATCGCAGGGCTGGCCTGCAAAGTGGACTGGCAACACAATTTTAGGCAGCCGCCCATCTTTCTCGGCCTGCTCAAGCTTTTCCTTAAGTCGTTCCACGCTAATGTTGTAGGTGCGCGGATCAATATCAACGAAATCGACCTTGGCGCCGCAATAAAGCGCACTGTTTGCGCTGGCGACAAAAGTATTTGGGGTTGTCCACAGCCAATCGCCATGGCCAAGATCAAGCGCAAGGCAAGCGATGTGCAAGGCGCTGGTTGAACTATTGACAGAAATAGAATGCTGCGCAACGCAATACTGCGCCACTGCCAATTCAAACCGTGACACCGATGGACCCTGAGTAAGGAAATCAGAGCGCAGTACTTCCATAACAGAAGCGATATCTTCTTGTGAAATGTTTTGACGGGCGTAGCGGATCATATTGCCTCGAGTTTGGAGAAATTCGACTGTTGCATGAGTAATATATGTTCTTTGATGCCGCCAACAAGTATGTCCAGTTCTTTGCTTACCTTTGCGTTAGATAAGCTCATGTCATGCGGGCGAACTACAAAATTAGGCTGCGAGTTTATCGATCCGATAGAAATAAGCTCACTATTAAGGTCGAATATGGACGCTAGCTGCATAGCAAATTCATATTTAGAAACACGCTCATCGCCTACCAAATGGAAAGTTCCAGCTGCAAATTTTTCAAATAGTTGATGGACTATCTGCACCAGCCGTTCGATATAAATAGGAGTATAAAAAATATCATTAAATAGGGTTATTGGGTGATTTTTTCGCAAATTACTCAACACCCAATCACTAAAAGATTGTCGGTAGCTTGTGCCCCAGCCATAAAAATTGGTTCTAATCACGAGTGCCTCTGGGTGAATATTTTGCACACATAGCTCAGCTTTGGCTTTGGTTTTGCCATACACATTTACGGGGTTAGTGTTAGCATCTTCGCTTAAAAGTGCTAGATCACCAGGAAACAAATGATCCGTTGATATATGCGCAAGCTGAATGCCTCGAAGGGCACAAGCCCGAGCCACATTTTCTGCAAGTTCCACATTGACATGATGAGCCAAATCCGGCTTTTCTTCACACAATTCGACGCTCGCGAGACCTGCCGCGTGAACCACGTAATCAGGCTGTATGAGATCGAGATTTTTTAGAAAATTGTCAACAGATTCAAGCGAGAGCTTTTGACTGTGTGCACCCGGCAACTGAACACACCGATGATGAACACCAAGTATAACATCATGAGTGTTTTTGATGCTTGCGGCCCAATTCAGCCCCAAAAGACCCGAACCCCCTGTTATTAAAACACGCGCTGGAATACTAAAAATGACCCTAATATTCTTGCACTTTGCTTCGACCCACTAACAAAAGTGTGATTGCGTGCCCATTCATACATCTAATGTGGCCGTTCAGAATTAAATGTTTCATGATCCAACATCTACCATCGCCTTGAATTGCTGGGTGCTGGCGATGAGATGGTCATATGAGCCGCTGGCTTTTATCTCGCCACGCTCCATCAGGTAGATTTGGTCACACTGGCGCACAGTAGAGAGGCGATGAGCAATCAGGATGACAGTGATTTCATGACCAAGGTTACTTAATTCGTCCATCACCGCTTGTTCGGTGAGGTTATCTAGCGCGCTGGTCGCTTCATCCAGAATTAGCACCGTTGGGTTGTTGTAAAGCGCACGGGCGATACCAATCCGCTGACGCTGTCCGCCTGAAAGCCGAACTCCTCGCTCGCCTACTGTGGTAGCGTAACCTTGTGGCATGTCGTTGATCACGAACTCATGCAGATTGGCGATTTTGGCGGCGCGCTCTATGGCTTCTTGCTCAATGTCTTCAGTATCTACTCCAAAGGCAATATTGGCAGCCACGCTGTCATCAGCCAGGTAAATTTGCTGCGGCACATAGCCAATGGCGCTTTGCCACCGGCGGCATTTATCGGGGGTGATGGGCTGGCCATCGACACTCAAATGGCCTTCTTCCGGCTCCAGTAGGCCGAGGATTATATCCACCGTGGTAGTTTTGCCGCTGCCGGTGGCGCCGACAAAGCCGACCGTGCTGTGCGCTGGGATGCTCAGATCTATGCCTTTGAGCGCGGGTTGAGGTGCGTTGGGGTAACGGTAGCTGACTTGGTTTAGCTGAATGGCTTGAGTGAACGGCAGCGGGTTGAGGTGGCTGTCTTGGTTATCGACGACTTCCAAGCTGATTAGGTCTCTGTGTAAAGCATCCAGCGCCGGGCCAGCAAATCGCAGTTGGGTGAAGGCCACGTAGATTTGTTGTAACGCGGGCATGAGGCGATAGCCTGCAAAGGCATAGAGCGCGATTATCGGCAGAGCAGCGGCGAAGCTGCCGCTTTTGGCCATGAGGTAGAGAATGACCAGCAGCATACCGCCAAAAGCGATGGCTTCCAATGCATAGCGTGGCAGTTGCGCGATGACTTGTGCCGTAGCTTGGCCCTTTGCATAGATTTCTGCGGGTTTGGCAAAACGTTGGATGTAGGGCTGCTCCAGCCCGTTCACCTTTACTTCTTTAGCGGCACCAAATGCTTCGCTTACGGCGGTAAAGCGTTCTTTATTGGCATCAATACGCGCCTGTCCAAGCCTTTTGAGCCAGCCGCTCATCATGGCAAAGATACCGACATAGGCTAGTCCTAACACTACACCGACGCTCAACGCCAGCAGCGGGTCTACGATAATTAGCAGGATAAGCAGCGCCAGCGCGACCGTACCCTGCGCCATTAGTGTCATCACCGGGAACATGCCGCCGCTTACAACCATTCCGACTTCTGAGAGGATGGTCTTGCCCAGATCGGCGCTGTGTCGGTTTAAGAACCAGCTGTAGGGCTGGTGCAAATAACCTTCAACTAGGCGCTTTCCGATGCTGTATTCGCGCATGAGTGCAAATCGAGCTTGTGCGTAGGTGGTGAGCGCTTTAAAGGCCAGCGAGGTGACCAGCAGAAAAAAGACCAACATGCCGAGTGCGAACAGGAACTGTTCGGAAGTCTGGATGCCGATGTGGCGGCTAATTGTGAATGTGGTGTTGAGTATGGCGTTGGTCTGCACCAGTTCGGGGTTGGCCAGTACCGCCATAAACGGCAAGATTGATGCCACACCCAGCATATCTAAAAACGCCATAACTAGGATCATGCCCATCAGTACGCCCGCGAGCTTGCGCTCGGGCGGAGTCAACAAGGCGAGAAATTTCTTTGGCACTTGCATGTTAAAAAATATTAATTCAGCTATTTATATCACCCAACAATATACTAGAGGCACCTGATGATGGCTGGTATGATGCTATTTTATCGCGGAGGAAAAAGTCATAAGACCCAGAGCCGCCCGCTAAATCTAACTTTTGAGCGTATAATGTTGCCCCCATTTTTCACTCTGAAACACAACGCCGTCACCGTGCCAAATCCTCTTCCAGCGCCGTGATCTCTTGCTGCAGCGCCTCATATTCGGCTTGTTTACGCCGCAAAAACGCGATTGCAAGCTCTTTTTTGAGATTTATGCCTGAGGGCGTTAGAATATAGGCATAAGCCAGCTTGTTATGAGCATTCTTGAAGTTTTGGGCCTTCACATAGCCTTTTTCAATCAGCGCGTTCAGGCAGTAGTGAACCGAGCCCAAGCTGACACCGCAAGTCTTGGACAAAGCACGTTGACTTTGCTCTGGCGCTTTTTCAAGCTCCTTCATAAGTCTCATCGATAGTTCTTGATTCATGGTCGGGAATGCCTGGCCTCTTTCCCAGGCTACCGCACGGCGCGAGAATTAATCCAACACCGATTATTGCGTTCAGACACTGAACATGAGTGCAAGGAATGTCAACAATTATTTAACTAAGGACAAGAAACGAAACTTAAATTTTGGTTTTTTAATCAGCGATAGGCGACAAATTTTGCCTATAGTAGCGGTGACCGTCATGTATAATATGCGGGAAAGCAGTGTTTTATTGTGTAACCCAAGCCAAAGGTTGAGGTGCTAGCCTTCCTCAATTTTCAAAATCATAAAATATACATTTATGCCATCTCAAAAGATTATGCGGTGCAAAGGCCTCCCATTTTGGAGCTCTTTAAGTACTCTTTCCAGTGCTATGAATTCATGCTGCTAATCCTTTAGAATGAGCTGAGACAAAAATTCAAAAGTAAGCGCGGCGTCTGGCGAATTGGTCATAAGCTGAAGGTCCATGAAGAAATTGTCTCTGGAACAGGGTCAGAAATGTATTTTTTGAGAAGTAGTGAGAATAAGCATCTGGCAACAGGCAAGACATTATGCTATCCCTCGACCACAGTTGGTTTATTTAGGATTTAACAAATTGGGCTACTGTAAAACTAGAACTAATAACCGAGGTGCCTATTCCGATGTTTCGCACTTGGACTGGTTTCTTGTTCACTGCAAGCCAAACGCTGCCCATTTGGCGCGCCAAAATTTAAAAAATCAGAGTTTTCCTGTATTTCTTCCTATGCAGAAAGTTACTGAGCGTAAATCCAAAGAGTTTCAAACAATGCTGCGGCCATTGTTTCCGGGCTATCTTTTTGTCCAGATAGACCAGTTGGCAGGGAGTTGGCGCAAAATAAATAATACTCGTGGAGTGGCCCGCATTGTGCAGCTAGGTGCAAACCCTTGTCCATTGCCAGATACAGTGATGGCTGAGTTGATTGAACGCTGCGATGCGAAGCAGGTATTGCAAGACTCAGGGTTATTGGAAGTTGGGAACCAGGCTCGCATATCTCAAGGCCCGTTCTCAGGATTGATCGCAGACATCGTTAGGATTAAACCTGACAGACGTGTTCATCTTCTTCTTGATATTATGGGACAGGCAACAGAAATAATGGTAACACCTTCATCAATTATTCCCGCAAGATAGAATAACACTCGAATAAGTAACAGAAATGTTTAATCAGAGTGCTACAAAGTGAAAAATCTTTTTTAATTGGTAAAGCATCTCAAAAATTACTTTTTAGTAATTGTTTAGTGAATGAGAGCCCCCAATGTTTATATTTGTTTCAGCGCTGAAGCTTTTTTGCTCATGGATTAGATTAAATTCAAAATGGATGTATTCTCATGTTTTGAATGGAATTTATGAGACGTTTTATCAATAAAAGTGAAGCCTCAAACGTCTTTTATCGATTAATTTACTTCAAAACCGATAAAGATTAATTGAATTTGTTTAGAATTTTATCCAAGCTTTCT
>CABYOG010000049.1 GCA_902520575.1 uncultured SAR116 cluster alpha proteobacterium | reverse complement strand
GTTGAACTTTTGTCTCGCGAAAAATCTCTTAAAAGTAAGCGGGATATTATGTCTAAAGAGGCATATGAAGCTGAAGTAAGGCTGTTTCAGGATGAAGTTGCAAAAGTTCAACGCGAAATTCAGCAGAAGCGAAAATCATTAGATAATGCATTTCAGCAAGCTCAAGATAAGCTGCGGAATCTTGCCATTGAAATAGTTGGTGTTATAGCCAAAGAACAAAAGCTTGACCTCGTTGCTAACAGAAGCAATGTGTTAGTGTTCCGTAATCAGCTCGATTTGACGAAAATTGTTTTGAACCGTCTTAATGAGCGTACAAAGGATGCGCGCTTCAAAGTAAAAGAAGTGACATCATCAACGACAACACAATAAGTTTTCAAGGATAGAAAAAATAGTGACAACAATTCCGGAGCATCTCAAATTTGATCGCTCAATAACAGTCGCAGACCTTGTCAGCCAGTTTAACCTGCTTTTGCTCGCTGGTCGCTCAGATGAATTACTCACTCATGTCAGCAGTCCGCAAGCAGCAGAAGCTGGCAGTTTTATACCTCTTTATAAGGATAAGGCAGTCGCCGACTTGCCTGCTGGAAAAGCATTTATTTGTCTGACAAACAATATTATTAGCGCAAGTCTTAAGCGAAGCCATCCTGAAGCAACTTTGCTAGTATGTGACAACCCGCGGCGAATGAGTGCGCAAATCTTAACGGAGTTTTTCTGTACTGTTGAAAGCTTGGACAAATCTGTCGCAGAAACAGCAATAATTGACCCTTCATCGTTCATACATCCAGATGCTTTGGTGGGTCACTACGCTGTAGTCGGTCCTGAATGTCATATTGGTCCTGGTGCTGTTATTGGAGCGCATGCGGTTCTTGAACGCAAGGTCGTTCTCGCTGAAAATTGCCGAATTTCTCCAAATTGTTGGCTTGCGAACGCGATCTTGGAGCAATCGGTAAAATTAGGACCTAATTCAGTTGTTGGAAAGCGTGGTTTTGGCTTTGATGGGCAGGGATCTGATGCACAAATTATTCCTCACCTAGGGCGTGTTCTGATTGGTGAGGGATGTGATATTGGTTCTGGTGTTTCTATTGACAGAGGCGTTATCGATGACACCTGTATTGGTTCGCATGTGATGATAGATAATCTGGTTCATATAGCCCATAATGTCCGTATTGGTGATAATACTATAATCCTGGGGCAGGTTGGAATTGCAGGAAGCGTTACGGTTGAGGCAAATTGTGTAATTGGTGGTCAGGCCGGTATTGCTGATCACGTTTATTTGTGCGAAGGGGTGATTCTGGCGTCAAAATCTGGTGTCACTAAAAACATATTTAAGCCAGGAACATATGCAGGTTTTCCAGCTGAACCTGCCCGTGGTTTTTGGGCGCAGCAAGCAGCACTTCGACGTTTGATTAATAAGGCAAAGAAGGTAAAGTGACATGCAGTTAAATTAGGGATTGCTAGTATAAATGATCAATGAAAATAGAGTTTTAGAATATACTGATATTGAAAAACTGATACCCCATCGGGCTCCATTTCTTCTTATCGATAAACTGACAAATGCTGTGCCTGGTGAATCGGCAACAGGGATAAAAGCTGTCAGTGGAGGCGAGTCCTATTTTGCAGGCCATTTTCCCGGTAATCCTGTTATGCCTGGGGTTCTGATTGTAGAGGCCATGGCCCAGGTTGCGGCTTGTGTGGCCTCACTCACGCTGAAAGATGATCAAAAAGACACACTTGTTTTTTTTGCAACCATTGATAAAACAAGGTTTCGTAAGCCTGTGCTGCCTGGTGATTTGCTAATGCTTGATGTGCAAAAGACAGCGTCAAAGGCAAATCTGTGGAAATTTGCCGCTAAGGCAAATGTAGATTCGAAAATTGTCGCACAGGCAGAGTTCTCAGCCATGATTGTTGAGGATGACAGGTAAGAAAAGCGATGCGATGCAAGAAATGATTCATCAGACAGCCATCATATCAGAAAAGGCTGTTATAGGGCAAAATGTGCACATAGGGGCATATTGCGTAATTGGCGATAAGGTAAATCTGGCAGATAATGTCACGCTGCATAGCCATGTTGTGATTGATGGCAATACTTCTGTTGGCGAGAATTGTGAGGTGTTCCCTTTTGCAGCTCTGGGTCTTGCGCCTCAGCATACGCGATATGATGGCGAAGATTCACAGCTCATCATCGGCAAGAATAATGTCATACGCGAATATGTGACCTTCCATCCAGGAACGGCTCTTGGTCATATGAAAACTGTTATTGGTGACGGTAATCTGTTTTATGTGGGCTCGCATATTGCTCATGATTGCATTGTCGGAAATAATGTGATTCTGGCCAATCATGTGAATGTTGGCGGTCATGTGGATATCGGCGACTATGCCTATTTTGGTGGCAATTCTGCTGTACATCCTTTTATCCGTATTGGCAGCCATTCAATTATACCAACACGTTTGACAGAAAAATTAGTTTCATCAACTTCATCAGCCTGTTGGGCGAACGTACCAAGTGCGGCCATCGAAAAAAGGGCAGTTAAAAAAATAATCAATGCCCGTTTTAATTTAACTTGTTTCAGCGTCTAGCTCCTCTTTAAAAACGTGTGCCAATATTAAACTGGAAACGTCTCGTTTTGTCATGACTTTCTTGACTTAGCGGATCAGCCCAAAAGAAAGTGAGTGGGCCTATAGCAGTGTCCCATAGCAAACCCACACCCAGCGTCTGACGCATGGAATTATCATTTGGCTTAGTCACACCATCTGAGTAATCGGTATCCCAAACAGAGCCAAAATCGGAGAAAACTGTCCAACGCATTCCCAGATCATCGCTGAGACCAAGACTAGAAACAATTTCAACTGAACCTGAATAAATCTTATTGCCCCCCACTGCAGAACCAGATCCGATATCACGTGGACCAACACCCCCGGCATCAAAGCCACGTAACCGACGACCTCCAAGGTTAAAACGTGCACTCTGTGAAATTTTATCACCTAGACCGTCCACATAGCCGATCTCACCTCTGATCCCAAGAACATATTTACGAAACGCGAAAGGTTTATAATATGCGGAGCGAAGCCGGGTTTTCAGGAAATTAACATCGCCGCCCAGCCCTGAGTACTCCTCTGTAATCTCAAACAAACTGCCCTCAGTAGGGTCATATCTGTTGTCAAGTGTTCTCCTGCCCAGGGTGTAGCGAACTGATGATGAAGTTAGCGACTTATTTTCCTCTCCAGTAAGAGATGTCGCTTTGGAACTTTTCTGTGTGGTTGAGTTTTTTGTTAGGCCATAGCCAACGCGGTGATAATAATCATCTGCCGCCCTAAAATACACTGATGTTGAAAACCCTGTTTTCTCTAAATCCACTGTGTCTGCTTGAAAGTCTTCGTTAAATACCTCAAAACTTGCACTCAAATTTCGATTAAGAAAATACGGCTCAGTAAGACCTATTCGATAATCTGCAGCAGTATCTGAGACAGAAGCTGAAAGTTTCACAGATCGGCCTGAGCCAAGAAAGTTTTTCTCATTCAACCCAAGCGTAACTGTTCCTTTTTCGATACTTGAATAGCCCACACCCACTGAAAAATCACCTGTAGGCTGTTCCTCAACTTTAATACGCATAATGCCCGAATTGGCAGCGCTTCCAGGCAGAGTCTCAACGTCAACATCTCTGAAATAACCTAAACCTCTTATGTTGCGAAGCGATCTTTCAATTTTTAGCCTATTAAACGGGTCGCCTTCAATGATTTCCATTTCACGTCGGATAACGTTATCCAGAGTCCGCGTATTATTGACAAAATCTATGCGTTCAATAAAGTTTTTTCGGGCTGTGCCGATGCGGATCAGGACGTTTACATGCTTGTTATCTTCAGATGTTGTTAGTTCAGGAACCACATTCACAAAAGCATAGCCAAGATTGCCGAGCTCATTTGTGATATTAAGCAAGCCTTCCTCAATAACTCGTGAGTCATACCAGTCATTTCGTTCAGCAGATACAACGTCGAGTAGTTCTCGAAGGTCAAGATTTTCAATCTCAGACTCAATAGAAATATCACCAAATTTAAAACGCGGACCTTCCGTAATAGAAAATGTTACAGCAAAACCTGACCTGTCCTGCAAAAGTCCACCTTGTACACGCTCAACATTGATTTCTGCATACCCCCGAGACAAATAGAACTGACGCAACCGGCGAACATCGTAATCAAGACGCGCAGGATCATATTTATCCATACCTGACATAAATGCCCACCAGCGACGTTTTCGACTTGAAATCACTTGTCTGAGTGCAAAGTCAGAAAAGGCTTCGTTACCTATGAACCGGATTGATTCAATTTTTATGAGTTCACCCTCATTGACCTCAAAGATAAGATCAACACGGTTGTTTTCTAAACGAATGACTTTAGGGACGACTTCTGCGGCAAATCGTCCAGACAATCTGTATATATCAAGAAGTTTTTTTGTCGAGTTTATGGCAATATCACGGGTGTAAACACGTCTTGGCTGAATATCTAGCTCTTCAAGCAGCTTCTCATCAGTCAGAACATCATTTCCCTCGATAGTGATCCTGTTGATGATCGGATTTTCCTGAACAGAGATCACAACAGCATTTACATCACGGGAAATAGAAACATCGCTGAAAAGATTGGTTGCAAATAAAATGGATATAAATCGATCTAAAGTTGCCAAAGTAATTTCATCGCCAACCTGAGCAGGAAGGTAGGCCAAAACCGTGCCATCAGTTACACGCTCATTGCCCTGTATTTCAATTGATTCAAGCCGGAAACGGTCTTCAGTATTCATCTGTGCTAACGTCATTGGAGAGGTGAGCACACTGACAAATAAAAAGCACATACCTATCACGTTCTTGAATTTTATCATGATTTTATCAGCCTTAAATCTCATCTGATTGTGCCATTATAACCAAATTCCAAACAGATTGTGTAGTTAACATTACGCCTCATTTGAGGACTACTTTAATGCCTAAGAAAATTGTCGCATGATATCATAAACTGTTACACAAACCATCAACGCCAGTAGCAAGGCAATGCCCCCCCGCATTAGAGCAGACTGGAACGCTTCAGGCAGGGGCCGTCCGATAATCGCTTCGATTGCAAAAAACAACAGATGACCGCCATCAAGAGCTGGAATTGGGAGCAAATTCACAAGGCCTAGGTTGATAGAAATCAAGGCCATAAAAATCAGGAAACCAACAATACCCTGGCGCGCAGCATCAGCCGAAAATTCTGCAATCCTTACAGGCCCCCCAATTTCACCTTCATTTGCTTGACCTGTGACTAGGCGAGTTAAACCACGAACCATCATGTAGGTCATCTGAACAGTATCAGATGAAGCATTTAGAATTGCTTCTGATATCCCAAGTCGTCTGAATTCACCTTCACTTGATTTCACACCTAATTGACCAAAATTTACTTTCAAACTTTCAGAATAGACAGAGCGTGGTATTACGGTTAATGATTTCAGTGTGTCCAGCCGCTCAATTTCAAAAATTAGAGGACGTTCCGGGTTTTCAAATACAATAGTCCGAAGCGTGTTAAAATTATCAATTTTAACACCATCAACAAACAAAACTTTGTCGCCTGTTTCCAAGCCTGCCTCCTGAGCCGGGCTACCATCAATAATCTCGCCAATAACCGCAGGGATAAAGGCTTTTCCCACTCCCATGTAAATACCGGCGAATAACAAAATCCCAAAAAGAAAATTGGCTGCTGGCCCCGCAGCAACAATAGCCATTCTGGCCCAAACTGATGACGCAGAAAAGCTCCCTGCAATGGCTGCGGAACCTGTTTCAGGAAAACTAGTTGCATTTTCATCACCACGCATCTTTACATAACCACCTAGGGGTAGAGCGGCTATGCGCCATCTAGTACCCTGTTTATCAACCCGTGCGAATAACTCTGGCCCAAATCCTATTGAAAAGACCTCGACAACCACACCTGATTTACGGGCAACCCAATAATGTCCCATTTCGTGGATGAAGACGACAGGCGTTAGAATGGCAAGGAATGCAAAGATATAATCCACAGCTGATGGCCCTAGCGAAAGGTTAAATACAATAAGAAAAACTCATGTTCACTTTACGTATCTGTTTCTACAGCAATTTTTATGCCTTTAACAGTATCTTGAAAGTCTTTCTTTAATTCGGACATTTGATTTCGGACTTCGCAATCAAGGCCAATAACTTCATCAAGAGTTTTTGTCGCAGCTACAGCCGAAAATCGATTTAAGGCTCGGTCAACCACTTCAGCTATTTCACTGTAGACAAGTTGGTCATGAAGAAATGCAGCAACTGCAATTTCATTAGCCGCATTTAGTATCACAGCATGTTCAGGAGTCGAAGAAAGAACAGTTTTTGCAAGTTTAAAGCAAGGAAATCTGTCCATGTCAATTTCATAAAAATCAAGTCTCGATAATTTCACAAGATCAAGAGTTTCCGTCTGCCAGGTCATTCGTTTGGGGTAATCTAATGCATATGATATTGGTATCCGCATATCAGTCGACCCCATATGCGCAATACAGCTGCCATCTGCAAAATTCACCAGACCATGAACAACTGACTGTGGATGTATCACAGCCTTTATCTTCTCAGGAGGCAAGCCAAACAACCATTTTGCTTCGATCAATTCCAACCCTTTATTCATCAGAGTCGCACTGTCAATGGTCACTTTTGGCGCGACTTGCACTTGAATTCAGACCAGATAGCGTGGTCATTGCTGATGAGACATATTACAAACCACTGAAAGATTGCCTTTCGGGAACAAATATTGTTGTTCATGCAGGTCAAGATGCCTTATTTGCTCTTGCTGCAGTCCCTGTTGACTGCATAGTCGGAGCGATTGTTGGCATTGCTGGGTTGGGTTCAGTTCATTCTGCAATTCAAGCTGGTCAAAAAATTGCTCTCGCAAATAAAGAAACACTTGTTGTTGCAGGCCATCTAATCATGCCAATGCTTCGCAGAACTGGCGCGTCAATTCTGCCTATAGATTCTGAACATAATGCTATTTTTCAGTGCTTGAAAGGCGAATCTGGCGAAGTCATTAAGGATG
>CABYOG010000048.1 GCA_902520575.1 uncultured SAR116 cluster alpha proteobacterium | reverse complement strand
CATTATTTGATGAAAGTGGGAAATTCTTCCTTGCTCTTCAACCAGTTCGGTGATCAACAAAGGTTTGCCGGTCAGAGCTGCTTCACTCGTCATATTCACTGAATCACTGGTTACAATCACAAATTTGGCAAGCCCTAACAGACCCGGATAAGGGTTTTGACCTGCTCCGTCCCATACCCAGCTAGCCTCTCCCCCCAGACGGCATTCCAACTGTTCTGACAGCACCCGCAAGCCGCGCTTTGGCGTACGGCGTGAGGGAACGAGTGCCAGCCTTGCCCCAGTCATCTGCACAAATGCGGCCAGCTCTTTTGCCAATTTCGTAAAAGCGTCCGCTCCGGCCTTATAACGCCGGTTATGTCCGCCAATCAACACCAGTGCCAATGCGCGTCCGGCAATCTGGCCTTCATTATAAGCAATTTTCAGCGCAGCGGCCTCCTCTTCAATCTCTGCCTCATCCAGCCGGTTCAATGCGCCCGTTGTGGTAAGCAGGTTGGGGACATCCATTTGAACGTCCGCTGCTTTTTGCGCAATATCGTCATGGCACGGGGTGATCATGAGATCAAAATAATGTGGTTCAATATGTGGGTCTTGAATATGGATGGTTTTGGTCTTGCCCATGGCCAGACGCCGCACCCCAATAGAAATACCGGCCATCCGCCGCCCACATGTTATGCATAAGTCCGGCCATTGATTGGCCTTCAGCCAGTCTGGCTTGCGTCCCAGCGTTAACTGCCAACCTGGTAGGTTGGCCAGTTTTGGGAAGGCACGCAGAAGGGGTGTTGGGACAGCTCTAATATCTTCTGCTTGAATTCTCATTGCTTTTGTTAGGGCTAGGCATTGAGCCAGCATGCCAGCAGTCCCATCAGAGATCACCCAGGTGCGGAGCGGCCAAGCTCCCTCATTCTCCCTTTTGCTACGTCGCTCTCCACGCTCATTGCGGGCTTTCGGATTATTTACCTTATCTAGCAGCAGAGCCTGATGAGGAGGAAGATCGGCGTCATTCTTGTTCATAATCGTTCTTTTATTCCATTTTTTTGTAATAATCTTGCTTTATTTTGCGATGACATTATCCTGATATTCTCGCTCTTTTATGCAGGGCATTTCAAAGCACTTAGTATAGACCGCAAAATGAATAAGGATATCCTGTCTTATGGCCAAGAAAATTAAGCTTGATTCCGTTGATAGAAAAATTCTAGCAGATCTGCAAGATAATGGGCGTATGACCAATGTTGAGCTCGCGGCACGAGCAGGTATTTCTGCCCCACCTTGCCTGCGCCGTGTACGCGCATTGGAAGATGCGGGGGTTATACGCGGTTATCATGCTAATATTGATGGTGACGCGCTTGGCTATACGGTGATGATTTTTGCTTTTGTAGGGCTTACTAGCCAGGCAGAGACAGATCTGCAGGATTTCGAGAAAATGGTGAGTGATTGGGATATGGTAAGAGAATGCCACATGCTAATGGGAGAAACAGATTTTTTGCTGAAAATTGTGGCGTATGATTGGGATGATTTCCAGCGTTTCCTGACCACAAAGCTCACTCCGGCTCCAAATGTTAGCCATGTGAAAACTGCACTGTCTATTAGATCGCGAAAAATCCAGTCTGGGGTGCCCGTGCTATCAGAAGCGTGAACTACAGAAAAGCCGGCTCAGATTTCAATTAATTTAATAGAGACAATCTCATACGGGTGTGGACCACGAGGGGTTTGTACTTCAACAGAATCTCCTTCTGCCTTTCCTATAAGTGCACGGGCAATTGGTGATGATGTGGAAATCATTCGCTTTTCGATATCTGCTTCATAAGGTCCAACAATGATATAGCTGGATTCTTCGTCTGTGACTTCATCTGCAATCACGACTTCGGTGCCGAAGGTTACAGTTTTTCCGGTCAGGCGAGACATATCCACAACTTCAGCACGGCTGGTCACATCTTCCAATTCCGTGATCCGGCCCTCTATAAAAGACTGCCGCTCACGGGCAGCATGGTATTCAGCATTTTCAGACAGATCACCATGCTCGCGGGCTTCTGCAATTGCTTTAATTACGGCCTGTCGCTCGGTATTTTTCAGCGAATTGAGCTCTTCTTTCAGCCGGTCCAGACCAACCTGTGTAAACGGGATTTTTTCCATATCCAATCCTGTGGTTGCCTCAAAACCTGCCCAAATCATCTAGTTTTAGTCTAAGACAGTTCGGACTGATTTGGCAAATAATCTTGTATTGCCCGCACATCCACCTGCTGGTCAGCGAGTGCGGCAATCGCATCAACAGCGGCACGGCTGCCTGCGGCGGTGGTGTAATAGGGGATATTGTTAGTCAGCGCGGTCTGACGCAGGGAAAAACTGTCTTTGATGGCCCCGGCCCCATGGGCAGTGTTAAAGACCAGATCAATCTGGCCTGACAGCATCGCATCCACCGCATGCGGCCTGCCTTCCATCACCTTATTAATCGGCGTGGCAGGCACATCTTCCTCTAACAAGGCTTTTGTGGTTCCGCCTGTGGCGAGAATGTTGAACCCCATTTTAGCCAGCTTTCGGCAAATCGGAATATAGGCAGCTTTATCCGCATCCTTCACAGACACAAACACCGTCCCTGACTGCGGGAGGCGCACACCTGCCCCAAGCTGGCTTTTGGCAAAGGCTCGTCCGAAATCAGCATCAATTCCCATAACCTCTCCTGTTGATTTCATTTCTGGACCTAAAAACACATCAACGCCCGGGAAGCGAGAAAACGGAAATACAGCTTCTTTGACCGCAACATGGGAATGCGTGGTATGGGTCAGCGTGAATTCTGCCAGCTTCGCCCCGGCCATCACACGGGCAGCAATTTTGGCAATCGGGTTACCGGTCGCCTTGGCCACAAACGGCACAGTGCGGCTACCGCGGGGATTTACTTCCAAAAGATAGACCTCCTCATCCTTGACTGCGAACTGGACATTCATGAGCCCAATGACTTTCAGCGCATCTGCAAGCGCTCTTGTCTGTGTCTGTATGGTGTCCAAAACCAGTGCAGACAGATGCTGAGGTGGCAAGATACAGGCGCTGTCTCCTGAATGAATGCCGGCTTCTTCAATATGTTCCATGATGCCAGCAATAAAGACTTCATCGCCGTCACGCAGCGCATCCACATCCACCTCAACTGCATTTTCCAAGAATTGGTCAATCAGCACTGGGTTGCTGCCGGATACACTCACTGCATCACGCATATATTTGTCCAGATCAGCCATTTGCCAGACTACTTCCATGGCACGTCCACCGAGCACATATGACGGGCGGATTACAACCGGCAGGCCAACATCTTGAGCAATAGACCGGGCTTCCGCAGCTGAATGGGCAATACCATTCTGTGGCTGTTTTAGGCCCAGTTTTTTGATAAGCAGCTGGAAGCGTTCCCTGTCTTCTGCGAGATCAATCGCATCAGGACTTGTGCCTAAAATAGGGATGCCTGCCGCTTCTAAACCAGCAGCGATTTTCAGCGGGGTCTGTCCGCCCAGCTGGACAATGACGCCTTTCACATTGCCTGTTTCCTGTTCGCGCCGGATGATAGAAATGACATCTTCTTGCGTCAGCGGCTCAAAATAGAGCCGGTCAGATGTATCATAATCTGTGGATACGGTTTCTGGGTTACAATTGATCATAATGGTTTCGTACCCGGCCTCAGCCAACGCATAGCAGGCATGCACACAGCAATAATCAAATTCAATTCCTTGGCCGATTCGGTTCGGGCCGCCGCCTAGGATCACTACTTTTTCTGCTGCGGTCGGGGACGCCTCACAGACCACGCCGGCTGTGTCCTCAAAGCTGGAATATAAATAGGCTGTGTCGGAGGCAAATTCAGCTGCACAGGTATCAATTCTTTTATAGACAGGGGCGATGCCCAGAGTAGTGCGCAGCGCGGTTACATCCTGTTCTGTTCTGCCGGACAGTATCGCCAGTCTAGCATCACCAAACCCCATGCTTTTCAGTTGGTGCAGGGTCAGCTTGTCATCTGGCAAGCCCTCACGACGGATAAAGGCTTCGGCAGCCACAATTTCGGCGATCTGCTCCAGAAACCATTTGTCCCAATGGGTGGTGGTTTGAATTTCTGCAACGCTCAGACCACAGCGCATCGCTTCTGCAATCCGTAGGATTCGGTCAGGATTCTGCACAGAAATCCAGCCTTTTAGCGCGGCCTTGCGCGTGTTTTCATCATCTGCAGTCGGGGCGTCCTGGTCATCAAGACCACACAAGCCTGTTTCCAGCGACCGCAATGCCTTTTGCAAGGATTCCTGAAAAGACCGGCCCACCGCCATCACCTCACCCACAGATTTCATAGATGTGGATAAATCTGCCTTCGCCCCGGAAAATTTCTCAAAGGTGAATCGCGGAATTTTAGTAACCACATAATCAATAGTTGGCTCAAAGCTGGCTGGGGTCACACCGGTGATGTCATTTACCAGCTCATCCAGCCGGTAGCCCACCGCCAGCTTGGCTGCCACCTTGGCAATTGGAAAACCAGTGGCTTTTGACGCTAGTGCAGATGACCGGCTGACGCGAGGATTCATCTCAATTATAATCACGCGTCCGTCTGTAGGGTTGACCGCAAACTGCACATTTGACCCGCCTGTATCGACACCAATTTCACGTAAGACTGCGAGCGAGGCATCGCGCAAGCGCTGATATTCCTTATCTGTTAATGTCAAGGCAGGGGCAACAGTAATGGAATCCCCAGTATGCACGCCCATCGGGTCAACATTTTCAATCGAACATATGATGATACAATTATCCGCATGGTCACGCACCACCTCCATCTCATACTCTTTCCAACCCAGAAGTGATTCCTCAATCAGAATTTCAGTTACAGGTGATAGCCGTAGCCCGTTCCGCACAATTTGTTCAAACTCCTCTGAATTATAGGCCACCCCGCCGCCTTCACCGCCTAGCGTAAAGGAAGGGCGGATAATGGCTGGCAGCCCAACATGCTCAAGCGCAGCCATGCCATCATCAAAATTATTCACTGTGCGAGACCGAGCAGATTCAAGCCCTATGGAACCCATCGCCGCGCGGAATAATTTCCGGTCTTCGGCTTTTTCAATGGCCTCTGGTCTGGCTCCAATAAGCTCCACATTATATTTTTTAAGGACGCCCTGTTCATGCAAAGCCAGCGCTGTGTTAAGCGCGGTTTGTCCGCCCATTGTCGGCAACAGCACATCTGGCAATTCTTTTTCGATAATCCGGGCCACTACATCAGGGGTAATAGGCTCGATATAGGTCGCATCTGCCATCACTGGGTCTGTCATAATAGTAGCGGGATTGGAATTGACCAGAATGACCCGAAAGCCTTCTTCTTTCAGTGCCTTACAGGCTTGCGCCCCGGAATAGTCAAACTCACATGCCTGTCCAATAATAATAGGCCCTGCTCCAATAATCAGAATGGAATGTATATCCTCACGACGTGGCATGTTATGCAACTCACTTTCTGGTCTGTGTTACTCACCTATGGGCGATTAGGTGAGTCAAATACGTCTCTTGTTTTTGCTCTTCATTTTTATCTGGCGGCCTTGTGGGCATCCATCAGGGTAGCAAACTGGTCAAACAAATAGCGTGAATCATGAGGCCCTGGGGATGATTCTGGATGATATTGCACACAAAAAACCGGTTTATTTTTATGCCGTAACCCCTCAACGGACCCGTCAAACAAGCTGACATGGCTAATCTCAACCTCTTCTGGAAGGCTGTCCTCAACCACCATAAAGCCATGGTTCTGGCTGGTGATCTCAATCCGTCCTGTGCTCAGATCACGCACCGGGTGATTGGCCCCGCGATGCCCCTTACTCATCTTAACTGTTGTACCGCCAAAGGCCAGAGCAAGCAGCTGATGGCCGATACAAATCCCAAAAATCGGAATATTGTTTGTCAGCAGCTGGGAAATCTCCTTTTGGGCATAAGCAGCTGTCGCGGCTGGATCGCCAGGACCGTTCGCCAGGAAAACCCCGTCCGGGCGGCGCGCCAGGATTTCAGCAGCTGAAGTTGTCGCAGACACCACTTCAACATCACAACCTGCAGCAGTCAGACAGCGCAGAATATTCTGCTTACAACCATAATCAACAGCAACTACTTTATGTCTGGCTGTGCGTGCATCTGCTGCCGAAAAGCTGTTGGCGCTTAATTCTAATACACCGCTGTCCCAGCTATAACCATCTTCAGTGCTGACCTTACTGGCCAGATCCATGCCATTTAGCCCCGGCCAGCTCTTGACCATCTGCATCAGGCCTTCCAAGTCGAACTGGCCGTCCCGGCAATGACTTAAAACGCCTTTTGGAGCGCCATTATCGCGGATATGCCGGGTCAGGGCGCGTGTATCAATGCCGGCAATGCCTGGCAGATTATGGGCGGTCAACCAGCTTTGCAGGTCAGATTTGGTCCGCCAGTTGGACGGGCTGGTCACCTCATTGCGGACAATCATGCCCAGCGCAAAAGGCTGGTCGCTCTCAATATCATCTCCATTGACCCCGGTATTACCAATATGTGGGAAGGTAAAGGTGATCAACTGGCCTGCATAGGAAGGGTCAGTTATAATTTCTTGGTATCCTGTCATCGAAGTATTAAAACATACCTCACCAACAGCTGTCCTTTCTGCACCGAAGCCCCGACCATAAAACAGACTGCCATCTTCTAACATCAGCAGAGCGGTTGGCTGAGAATGTGGGATAAAGGCGGGCAACTGGTCAGCCTCGAGTATGACATCAGGCATGGTTTGGCATATTTCCTGTGCTGGTTGTCAAAACACATCATCTTCAGCATTCTGGCTTATTAGCAGGCGCAAGCTGCGAAGTACTCTCTCTTTCAAAGAGAGATGCTTCTTCAGGTCCGTTCAGGTAATGCCCTTAAAAGGAAGCGTTTACCTGTCAGAAAATGACATCAAGCCTGCCGAAAACACAAAATTGCCATCGTGTACTGCATAGAGCCCCTGTTGGTCAAGTGCCGTCTTGTATATCTGTCGCTTGCATATGAAGAGGGTCTTGTGTAAAACATTCCCTTTTCAAGAATCCTTTTCTGCGTAAACATGAATGGCCGGACGCTTTAGAATGCAAGAGATGCCAGGTAAAAGCCTAAAAGGCGGCAAGGTTAGAGGAACTAGCACATGAAAGCAGCGGGTTGAGTGAAATGACGGATATGCGTGATACTATAGCACAGGCTATG
>CABYOG010000047.1 GCA_902520575.1 uncultured SAR116 cluster alpha proteobacterium | reverse complement strand
TCCAATTGATGCCGCAGATTTTTCAGGATTGCGTGAGGCTCTTGAAAAATTGTCATTAAATGACAGCTCATTTTCATTTGAAGCTGAAACATCTGCCGCCTTAGGTTTTGGCTTCCGTTGCGGCTTCTTAGGTTTATTACATATGGAGGTTATTCGGGAGCGGCTGACTCGTGAGTTTAATCTTGAACTGATTTCAACTGCCCCATCTGTTGTTTATCAGTTGACAATGACAGATGGTAGCAAGATGGATATGCATAACCCAGCAGATATGCCTGAGGTTACCCGCATTCAGTCAATTGAAGAGCCTTGGATTAAGGCAACCATTATGACACCTGACGAATATCTTGGGCAAGTCCTATCATTATGTGTGGAGAGGCGGGGGGAACAGATAGATCTGACCTATGCCGGCAGCCGTGCCATGGTAGTTTATCGCTTGCCACTTAATGAGGTGGTTTTTGATTTTTATGATAGGTTGAAATCAGTGACTAGGGGCTATGCCAGTTTTGATTACCAGATGGACAGTTATATCTCAGGCGACCTAGTTAAAGTTTCCATTTTAGTGAATGGAGACCCTGTTGATGCTCTAGCAATGATTGTTCATCGCGAGCAGTCAGAATATCGTGGTCGTGCAATTTGCGCTCGACTAAAAGATTTGATACCTCGCCAGATGTTCAAAGTTGCCCTGCAGGCAGCAATTGGTGGCAAAGTTATTGCGCGTGAAACAATTTCTGCCCTGAGAAAAGATGTCACAGCCAAATGTTACGGGGGTGATGTCAGCCGGAAACGTAAGCTTCTTGAAAAGCAGAAAGAAGGCAAGAAGCGCATGCGCCAGTTTGGACGCGTAGATATTCCCCAGAATGCCTTTCTAGAGGCTCTGAAAATGGGTGATAACTGATATCAGAAAAGTATTACAGCTTGAACTATTAGCGGCCATCTCTGTGATAAGACCGCTTCCGCCTACCGTGAAAGCCACGGAATAGTCTAGATAGAAGGAAGAATGCCCCACCCATGACTAAAAATACAATTGCAGCTGGCCAGAGTAACAGACTTGAGATGACGGGGTGCCATATGAAGGGTGAGCAGCCCAGAGCGATTATCAGGCTACAAGGGTCGATGTAGCGATCAATAACTGCTTCAGCAACTTGTAAGAATTCTGGCGCGCGTTCATATAAGTACTGACCCAGCATCACTGATGCTGAATCATCGTTAGTGATATCACTAAACATCACCCAACTACCCAGCAGTAAAAATGCTGCCGCTAAAAGTCTCAAAATCAAACGTATCATCAAAAGATCATGTCTGAGTTAAGGTGACTTTGCAACTGTGTTCTCTGCCGCGCGCCAGCAATATGATTGCATATACATAGCAGGGCCGCTATATTGCGGCAAAATCGCACTGTTTCATTGGAGGGATGGCCGAGCGGTTTAAGGCGCACGCCTGGAAAGCGTGTTGGGGTGAAAGCCCCTCGGGGGTTCGAATCCCCCTCCCTCCGCCATTGGTTCGACTTTTTACCAGCATCAGCGGTTTTTAGACGTCGTCCGCGGCACAGGTCAGGTTGAGGTAGGCCTTTCTGATGGGATATGGGCCGTTTGGATGGGAATGGCTGCTCAGGAGTCTGCGCAGACCGGACAGGCAGTTTGTTTGGCATTGAAATGAAATTTTCACAAGTAGAGTCATTTAGAGGCGATGCAAATACTATCCGTATTGTTGGTCATCGCGGTGCAAGGGGTATTTTGCCTGAAAACAGCATTATTGGGTTTGATTTTGCGCTCTCAATTGGCGTTGACCTTCTTGAATTTGATGTACTTTTGACCCGAGATGATGTCCCTGTAATCACCCATGACCATGAATTAAATGGTGCCGCTACCCGTGGTCCAGATGGCCGCTTTATCAACGGAGCAGGGGCGAGGGTAGCCTCTCTTTATTTTGAAGACATAAAGTGTTTTGATATAGGTCGTCTGAATGGCCATACAGATTATGGACGCAGATTTTGCGAACAAGCCCAGTTAGATGGTGTGCGCGTCCCTAAGTTGTCCGAGCTTTTGGAATTAGTGTCTCAGCCAAAACATCAACGTGTCTGTATGATGCTTGAGCTTAAGTCTGACCCTGAATTCTCAACCGATAGAACGGCAAAAGAGAAGTTGGTCTCGGTTGTTACCTGTGAAATTAAAAAGGCTGGCATGGAGGATCGGACATTGCTTCACAGTTTTGACTGGACGCTGCTCGCTGAATGCAAAAAACAAGTTGCAGATATGCCGACTTCATTTTTAACTCAACTGAAACAGCATGCTGAAGACATTGGAGAAGAAACTTCGCTTCACTCAACACCCGACTTTAGACCCCCGGATATATCTTTACCTGATGAAGTAAAGAAGGCTGGTGGAGAGTTGTGGTGCCCTCATTTTAAAGATATTTCGAAGGCTGATCTTATGCGGGCAAAAGATTTGGGTCTGTGCGTGGCTGTTTGGACTGTTAATGAGCCAGATGACATTGATGCAATGATTGATTTACATGTGGATGCAATCATCACTGATTACCCTGGTCGGGTGCAAAGACGGTTATCTGACAGAGGATGGCTTTGGGAGCGATAAACCTTTCTTAAGCTGGAAGATTATTACTAATGAACGATAACAGTTTTGATATTCTGATCATTGGTGGCGGCATTAATGGCTGTGGCATTGCCCATGAATTGGCAGCAAGGGGCTATTCAGTATGTCTTGCTGAAAAGAACGACATTGCCTCAGCTACTTCCTCATGGTCAACAAAGCTGATTCATGGTGGTTTGCGTTATCTAGAACGTTATGAATTCAGACTGGTCAGAGAATCGTTAAAGGAACGAGAAGTCCTGATGCGGATGGCGCCTCATCTGATAAGGCCATTACGTTTCGTCTTACCTCATCTGCCAGAGATGCGTCCAAAATTGCTGCTGCGTATGGGTCTGTTCATATACGACAAACTAGGGGGACAAAACCGGCTGGCAGGATCAAGATCTGTGAGTTTGAAAACGGATCGTATTGGAAAGTGCCTGAAAGCAAAATTTGTAACCGGGTTTGAGTACTCAGACTGCTTCGTTGATGACAGCAGGCTAACCATTATAAATGCAGTTGCGGCGGCAGCGTTTGGTGCTGACATTCGTCGTGACTGTGAGGTGACAAAATTAGACCAATACAAAAGTGGCTGGGTAGCTCAGACCACCACTGGACCAGTAAAAGCGAAACTAGTTATAAATGCCAGCGGCCCTTGGGCAGACCAGGTATGTGCTCTTTATCCGATGCCACAGAATGTGAAACGAGTAAGATTGGTCAGAGGCTCACATCTGATTACAAGAAAACTTTTTGAGCATGATAAGGCTTATATATTTCAGAATTCAGATGGCCGGGTTTTATTTGCCATTCCTTATTTGGATGATTTTACGCTTGTTGGTACGACGGATGTAGACCATCCGGAATCACCAGATAGCCCGCAGATAAGTGAGCAAGAAATTGAATATATTTGCACACAACTTAGCCGATATCTGGAGCGGCCACTTGCGAAGTCTGATATTGTGTCAACTTATTCCGGTGTGCGCCCGTTATATGATGACGGACAACAAGAGCCTCAGTCTGTAACCAGAGACTATGTGCTGGAATGGCAACAGGGGTCTGCACAAAGTTGGCTGAATATATTTGGTGGAAAGCTGACGACTTATAGAAAATTATCATTGGCTGTTGCGGCAATGATTGACGCAGTTATGCCTGCGCCACATCCTTCAAAAGCAAATGGACGGCATTTACCTGGTGGTAACTTGGAGACTACTGACATTGAAACTTTTAATGCTGAATTGGCACAAAAATTTCCTGACATGCCTACAAAAGTGCTGGCACGGATGGCTGCGGCCTATGGCAGCCGTGTATACAAAATCATTGGAACTGCTGAGAAGCCGCACCAGCTTGGTCGTGATTTTGGAAATGGCCTTTATCAAGCTGAAATTGATTATTTAGTTAATCATGAGTGGGCGCGTACTGCAGAGGATATATTGTTCCGTCGCACAAAGCTGGGTTTGTATTTTGATGAACATGGAATAAATGAACTGGATGCCTATCTAAAGCAGTAGTGTCTACATCATTGAGAGGACACAATGCTCTTTTGAAAGCACTTGGTACTTATTTATTCAGGCTGTTGACGTCAACTTGACCAGCCTGAGGATCAACAACTAAATGGTCGCCTGTCTCAATTAGTTTGGTGACATCACCTTTATCGAACCTGTCCACCATAGCCATATTTGCCAAGGCAGCCCCTTGGACCAAAATGGTGTTAGCCTGGTTCAGTAGAATGGCTTTAGGCGCCACTAAGCGTGAAGTCATCTCATATAACATCCAGGCAGTGGCCACACCGCCTTTAGCCGTATTCAACACCAAAATGACGTCCTTATAACTTTGGCCAAAAAGCTTATGCTGCGGGCGAGAAAATACCCCTTTGATACGATCCAGATCATAACGGGCAGAAAAATTATCATCTGCTACTAGCGCTATACCTTCAACCTTGGGGCCAATACCAGCATGACAGGTAAGCTTTATCGTCATGACAGAATTACTCCCTTCTCTGCAGAGGCAACACAAGCTTGCATTGTCCCCAGTGCAGGTTGATAACCATAGCCTCCAAGAATATTAACAATTTTTGCTGAGTTGCTAAGCAATCTTGTCCAGCCATTAGCCTCTCCAATTTCGCGGGCATATTGCTGATAAAAACACGTGCCCACCAAGACACGCCCGCCAAAATTTTCAATTTGTTTGACATAGCCCATCGAAACGGCGTCGCTATAGACTTGGGCAGAGGTACAGACGATAACATCTGTGGTTTCCGCCCGTTGTCTGCCATCACATAAGTTAGCCAGTTCAGCCATTTCAACAAGACTAAGTTGCGGAGCAGCAAATACCACAACATCAAGTGGGTCCCCGACCGCAGTGAAAGGCTGTTTAAGCGCATCCAGCATTTCTCCGGTAACAGATGTCGGATTTAGCAGTTTCCCTCCAACATCAGTCAGCTTGCGGCATTCTGGTGTGATGCCAACAATATGGAATAACGGAGTTGACCCATAGCTGGCCATGGCTGCTCCAAAATGTTTCAACTGATCAGATGTGGGGGCTTCCTCAATTCCTTCTATGACAGGCACCTCCCAGTAACTGCCAGCCATCTGGCCAATTGTTGCCCCTAAAACACCCCATTCCATTAAATCCTGAGGGTTAGATGAGATAACATATCTTTTTGTGGCTTGTCTTTTTTCATCCAGATGCAGACCGTAACGTGGGGTCCGGCCTGTCAGTCCGGCAGCGAGTGCAGACGGTCCTCCTTCAAAATTGGATCGGGCCCCGCAAACTGAGTTTGAATATATGACAACACCTGTATCACCAAAGGCCACATGGTCGCCAAATACAGGTGGCATTATGGTCTGATAATTTATGCAGGTATTTGTCATCATGATACCCATGGTCTGACAGGCTGCAATGAAACGGCGCTCGAGGTCAGCCATTTGTTCGGTCTGACCAAGCGGCTCGTAACAAGCGAGATCCACACCGCGCGGGTCTGTGATCATCGGTATGCAAACACGTGCGCTATCTTTTGCCATTTTCTCAGCGAATTGCACACCGGATTCACCAAGTGATTCTGGGTCAGCCATCATATGCGCCTGGCTGACTGTTACCATGTCTTCAGCATCAAACATGAGGCCAACTTGAAGCTGATGTTCCATCGCCCATTTGACAGCTGGCCCCGCTTTGCCAGCCAGCATTTCCTGTTCTTTGTCAGTCAGCTTCATGGACTTGTAATCCTGTTCCTGCACCAACCATGATCATGTCGTTTGAGGCATGTATTTGTCAATCCATATCCTTAACCCCTCTTCTATATTGCTTAGATTTTTATAGCTGTAGAAAGCCTCAGATAATTTTTCAGTCTGCTGTAAGACTGTATATGGAAATTCAGGGGTTCCCTGAAACTTATTCAAAGGCGCGAGGCTTGTACGGATTGAAAAAATAATAGCCCCAGTCACAGGCAATTTTAAAAAACACTGCCTTTCGATGCGAATATGTATGATATTGCCCCAATCATTAGGTGTTCTCCTTGTAAACTTTATTGGTGTGCGGTGCGGTGTATGGAGCTTGTCTTCTGTTTGCACAGACCAGTTTAGCCGTTGTGAAAGTCTGCCTATCTGCATGTTTGTAAAGAAACGAATTACAGGCTGCGCCAGCACCTCCGCAAAGTCTGGCACAGGTGAGTGTATGGCTCTGATTGACTTGCCCATTTTATCCTGCAGGCGCCAATGACTGGGAAAACACAAGCTCGCAGCACCTAAAACCCAATCAGCATTTGGGCTGCCTTTTGTAGTGGGTAGCATGATGAGAATATCTTCAGGAACCCGAGCAGAAACAGATAAAAGACTATCAGTTTTTTGTGGTGGCAGAGAGTGTTTATGATAAATATGAAGATGCTCTGTTAAGGCGGCAGTTGCCTCTGTCTCCGCTGCCTGAGCATCTGGAAGACAGGCATATATATTTGATTTCTGTTCTGCAATTAGATGCCTTTTTTCAGCTAGTTGCCTAGTCCGCATTAGGTTATCCCCAAACGCATCAGGTGCATCCAGCCAATCTGATGGCGCGCATGGCCGCAAACCAAGGTTAAGTGCAGGCAATTTGTTCAAAGGCGGTAATGAAAACTGCTTAGGGGGGTTCATTCAGACCTTTCACTTTCAGCGGACCTAATCGAGTGTGAAGATTACAGAATAATCAGGCAAGCTGTTCTGAATGTGATCAGTAAAAATTCACAGACGCCAAATGAAAAAATGTGAAGGAACACCGAATTGACGCGCTAAAGAGCAGAGTGGGGAAACATACACAAACCTCCACTTAAACTAATGTAGTTTTTTAGCGCAGTGTTATTTAGGAGTTGGTGGATTTCCTGGAATTGGCAAACCACGCAGGGCGCGGTTTGTGCGCATATATTGTGGAGCATAGGCTACTTCTGCATCTAATTCCTCTGCTGCATGCCAAGCCCAGCGAGGATTATACAACATCCCTCTAGCCAACGAGATCATATCTGCCTGTCCTGAACGCAAAATTGCTTCCGCTTGTTTTGGCTCAGTGATTTGACCAACGGCCATTGTTGGCAGTCCTGTCTCACGCCGGATTTCGCTTGCAAAACCAGTTTGATAACCAGGACCCACATCAATCTGCTGTAAAGGTGAGTTACCGCCACTCGATACGTCAATGAAATCGGCACCCCGCCGTTTCAGCTCATGT
>CABYOG010000046.1 GCA_902520575.1 uncultured SAR116 cluster alpha proteobacterium | reverse complement strand
GTACATCAGCAAAATATATTGACGCCGTTAGAAAGGCCGGTCTTATCCCATGTGAGAAATTCGACCTGTCAGAATTACGCACATTATGTTCAACAGGTTCACCCTTATCAGCTGAAGGATTTCAATTTGTGTATGAGGCAATACACCCTAATTTGCAATTAGCCTCTATTTCCGGAGGCACAGATATTATGGGTTGCTTTGTTTTGGGCTGTCCTGTTCTTCCTGTTTATGCAGGAGAAATTCAGGTTCGCGGTCTTGGCATGGACGTAGCCATTCTGAATGAAGATGGTCAAAAAATTTCTTGCAAACAAGGTGAATTATGTTGTCTCTCTCCGTTTGTTTCCATGCCCGTAGGGTTCTGGAACGATGATGATGGACAAAAATACAAAGCAGCTTACTTCACGCATTTCAAAGATGTCTGGCGGCATGGCGACTGGGCAACATTAACTGAAAAGGGTGGTGTGATTATTCATGGCCGTTCAGATGCAACATTAAATCCTGGTGGTGTGCGGATCGGAACCGCCGAAATTTACCGGATTGTTGAAGCATTTGATGATGTGATTGAGGCATTGGTGATCGGTCAAACAATCGCAGATGATGTCCGGGTCATTCTTTTTGTCAGATTAGCTGACGACAGGACTTTAGATGATGAACTGCAAGCAGAGATTAAAGCAGATTTGAGAATAAAAGCCAGTCCGCGTCACGTGCCTGCCATAATTTGTGCTGTCCCAGATATCCCACGCACACGATCTGGGAAAATTTCAGAATTAGCTGTGCGCGAAATTGTTCACGGGCAGGATGTGAAAAATACAGAAGCTCTAGCAAACCCAGATGCGCTTATTCACTTCAGAGATCGTCCCGAACTAGCGGGTTAAGGCAGGGTCAAGAGAGATTTTTCAAAAATTGTTGTAAACCAGAACTGTTCGCAAATTGTTTGCGTGACCGCTTCATAACTGGAACCATGGCATGCAGTGATTTTGCCTCTGCTGATGACATCGCTCCATCATCGTCAAAATCAACACCTTCCTGAATCGGACAAGCCATCAGATGATATGTATGGCTGGCTCCAACGCGGTCAGCAATTGCCTTGAATTTAGCCTTGCTGCCAACAGGCCAGCGTTCCCGCAGAATAAGAAGCATAATAAACTGTTCATCTTTCATGCCTGGTTGGCGCAGGCCTGTTAAATACCGCCCTGCAGTTTCAACCTGCCCTCTGAATTCTTCATCTTCTTCCAGCTTAGTATCAGCACCACTGTCCAGAGCCCAGCCCAGCCAATTTATCATATCGCTGTTACTGATCCCATCTGGCATCTTAAGATTGCTTATAACAGGCTGCTCTAACAACAGGCTGTCAGCCCTGAAACTGTGAATGTCAATTTCTCCCATTAGACGAATTATCATAGGCTCTTCCCTCTTGTTTTCGCAGGTTTGAGTCGTGTTGCTTACGAGAGATAACAAATTCCCGCCAAACAATAAACATACACGATGTGACCACTATCGTTGCTCCCCCAACCTGCACAAAAGTTGGAACTTCAGAAAATAGTACAAATCCCAAAATTCCTGCTGAGGGCACCTGCAAGTACCGCAAAGTCACGACAACGACTGCATCACTGAATTTGTAGGCAAATGTAAATGACAATTGAAGAAGAGAACTAATTACTCCTAGCGCAATCAATAAAATCCATTGTTGGCCAACAGGTACCTGCCATTGGTCAGGAAACATTAAAAAACAACTACTCCAAACCACAAAACCTGCAAGATTATGCAAAAGAGCTATTGTTACTGGTTCATCCCGCTTGCCGAGCCGCCGTAAGGACAAAGAGAGGCCCGCATGAACCACAGCGCCAGCAACTGAATATAGAATACCTTTGGTTAGCGGTGCAGAGAAGGGATCCGTAAGTAGGACGATACCAACCATGCCTACCAGAACAGCACCCATACGAAAAGGGCCAACACGCTCTGAGAGCACCAGTGGAGAGGCAAGCGTTACAAACAGAACAGAAGACTGGAATAAGGCGGTAGCCTGGCCAAGAGAAATATTCCGCAGAGCTAAAAACCAGAGCAGAATGCCAGCCAGACCAAACAAAATCCTGAAAAGCATCGTCTTTTTCTGCTGCAGCTTTAAAAAATCACCACCTCTCGCCCACAAGGCCACGCCTAATATAAGAGGAAGGCAAAATAGAAAGCGGTAGAATAACGTTGTCAGCAAAGAGAGATCATCGGAGAGCACTTTAACAATTAAGCCTGCGAGAAGCCCGAACGCAACTGCACTCAAAGTGCAAAAAACACCTATCATCGGACCGGGCATCGTAAAATAACCTAAGTTGACTGAGAAAAACACAATCTGGTTTACAATATCTTGTCGTAACAGCAACAGATAATTTTTTTACAGGAGTTAACACCATGAAACATCTGTTTCTGACAACCAGCGTTTTGGCAACATGTCTAGCTAGCGCAACACAAGCAGGTGTGGTTGAGGAGCGAAAAGCGAAATTCAAGGAAAATGTCGCCATCCTACGCGCTATTCAGACACAAATCGGTGAGGGCGATTTTGAAGCCATTGCTGCTGGTGGGAGAAATATTGCTGACTGGGCCATTAAGATGCCAGACTTTTTTCCTGAAGGGTCAGAAAGTGCCGGGGCTCTTGACGCTATTTGGCTGAATTTTGATGATTTCCAGTCAAAGGCAGCTGCAAACAATGAAGCTGCCCTGCAACTCGAACAGGCAGCGGGCACCGAGGATGCAGGACAAATAATGGCCGCTGTTCAAAAACTAAGCGGAACCTGTAAATCCTGTCATCGTTCTTTCAAGACCAACTAGGTGGCATCGAAACGCATTTCTGCATTACTTAAGCCGGACTGAAAATAGACCCTGATGGCGAAACTTAAAACAACAGAAACATGTCAAAACAGGCTTGGTTTCAGTAATGGCGCAAGTTGGAATAAACCGACAAGCGCGGTCATTAGTAACAAACCAAAAACTGTATGCGACATTGTTATTGCGCCACTTGGCCCGACAGCTTTTGGCCGGCTGCCGGTAATCATCGCGGGCACTAAGTTCTTTTTCAGCCGCCAAAAATAGACAAACAGCGCAAGAAGATGCAGAAAAATTACTGCAAATAGTGCATTTTCAGTCATGTGATGAACAGATGAAGCCAGCTTGATATAATCAGGCGCAAAATGGGCAAAAGGCCCTTCATACAAAATATCATCTGTTGAAAAAGACCCTGACACGGCCATTACGATGCATATGGTCAACAACACAATTGTGGCATAACCGCCCAAGGCAGAATGGCCAGACAAATCATCAGTCTGTTTCAACATCAGTTTTCGAAGTGAATACCATACATGCAGTGGTGATTTTAAAAAACTTGAAAAACGGGCTGTCTGGCTGCCTGAAAATCCCCATACAATTCTGAACAGAATTAAGGCTATGACAGCAAGACCACTTCTTTCATGAATAGCTGTCAGACCTAACTTGGCTGATGTCACAGAGGTCACAATACACAAGACAAGTAACCAATGAAATACCCTTAGCGGCAAATCCCATATAATCTGGTCTGATGTTAGTTTTTGAGGTTTGATGTCAGTCAAATGCTATCTCTTGTTTTGTTCAGGAGAAACTGTAGGATTACGGTTGCAGCAAAAACGAAGTCAAGTAAATTATTATGGTAAAAAACAAGCTCACAAGCCACTCAGAATTTTTTAAGGCGTTGAGCTGCCTTGATAAGCTAGATGAGGATTTAGCTAGCGCTAGAAAAACATATGGCAACCCGCCCGACCGTTTTGAGCCTGCGACTTTTCCATCACTGGTCAGAATTATCTTGGGACAACAGATATCCCGTCGGGTCGCTAAAGTTCTATGGCAGCGCCTCCAAAAAAATGGATGGCAGGAAGCAGATGCCCTCGCCAGTTTGAATGTTGATGACTTGCAATCTGTAGGGCTCAGCCGGCGAAAGGCGGAATATGTAATTGAACTGGCGCGTGCAGAGACAGATGGCAGACTGAACTTGCAACAACTCAACAAGCAGCCTGCCGAAAAATTTTCTGCTAAATTGATAGAGTTCAGAGGCATCGGCAGTTGGACAGTTTCAAATTACCGACTGTTCTGTCTGTCAGATTTTGACGCCTGGCCAGGAAATGACCTTGCGTTGATTAAAGCAGTCAAGCGGTTGAAGATTTTAGATAGACTGCCAACACACTCAGAAATGGACGAATTTGCACGCCGGTGGCAGCCTTACCGCGGAGCAGCCGCCCTGCTGTTGTGGCATTTGCACAGCTGCCTCGTTGGAAATGGCACGCCAACGCAAAGAAAATTAACCCGCGAATAAATCACCTTGCAGCTCTGCCAGAAAGGATCTGTCCTGATGAATAGATGGTGCAATAAGAGAAGCGTTATCTTGACTGATATCACCGACCGCAGATGCGACAGGATAAATATTAAAATAGCGTGCCAAAGGAGGAACCAAACACGCCTCAGCTTCTACCTCTGCTCCGGACAACCAAGACTGCCAATTTGATACAGGTAAGACAAGAGGACTGCGATGATGAACCTTTGCTAGTTCTGCCTCTGCAGCAGTCGTCAGGATAACAAACTGGCCAGCTTGCGAAGGTGGACCAGATTTAAAATACAAGCCAGCAAAAGCCATCACTCGTGCATCAACTAACTGAATATGAAACGGGCGGCCCTTCCCAGCCCATTCATACCAGCCACTTGAGGGAACCAGACAACGTGAGATTGAAAAGGCATCTCGGAATATTGGCTTTTCAGAGACAGTTTCAGCCCGGGCATTAATGAGCCGTTTGCCATTCTGACCCACACGCAAACCGAACTCAGCAAAGCTTGCCGAAACCTTCAAGCTAGACTGCCTCAAAACAAGGGAAGACTGAGACGGCGCAATATTCCACCTGGGAACGATATTCTGCAAAACACGGACGCCAAACCGTTTTTGCAATTCATCAGCAGTTGTGGTCAGCGTGAAACGCCCACACATGTCGGCATTTTCCCCCTTTAAGCGCGGCAGTGCAAAATATAATTGCCTTAACAGTAACTTTTTATCATAACAGACTGAATTCTGATTACAAACAGTAAGACCATTTTGTGAAATGCTTATACATGCCATTAATAACAAAAATCTGAAGCAGGCTGCTGATTGTCTGCAGGCTGGGGGACTTGTTGCCTTTCCGACTGAGACTGTTTATGGGCTGGGTGCAGTGGCAACTAACGCATTAGCTGTTGCCCGCATATTTTCGGCAAAACAAAGGCCACAATTCAATCCGCTGATCAGCCACTTCTCCTCAGTAGAAGCTGCCCTCGCTGCGGGACATCGTAACAATGCGGCAACGCGTCTAGCCGCAGCATTTTGGCCGGGTGCCATGACATTAATTTTGCGAAGACCTAAAAACAGCCTGATCACAGCGCTTGCTTCTGCAGGCACAGATACACTCGCCATTCGCGTCCCTTCCCATCCGGCAGCGCTGGATTTGCTTGAACGGTTAAAAGTCCCAGTGGTTGCTCCCTCTGCAAACCCAAGCGGCGGCATAAGCCCTTCAACAGCTGCGCATGTTGCCAATGGTCTTGGTGCAGCCTGCGATATGATTCTGGATGGTGGGCCGTGTGAAAGCGGCATTGAATCAACAGTTATAGATTGCCGCCCGGAACTCCCTGTGTTGCTGCGGCCGGGCCCGCTGACCCCGGAACAGATTAGAGACCAAGTCGGCATAGAGCTGCAAATATCAAAACCTCTTAATCAGGCTTCACAACCTGTGTCTCCAGGTCAGATTGAAAGCCATTATGCGCCGCGGGCTACTGTACGCCTGAATGCTGAAGACAAGCGTCAGAATGAGGTCTATATTGGCTTTGGGCCATCAAGAAATGGGCTCATACCAGATTTTAATTTATCCGAACAGGCTGACCTTATTGAAGCAGCTGCAAACCTGTTTGCCGTACTCCACGAGGCAGATGCCCTAGGAACAGCAGCTATTGCCTTTAGCCCAATCCCCATGGCAGGATTAGGTCTGGCAATCAACGACCGTATTTCTCGCGCTGCAGCCCCCAGACCGTCTCCATATTTAGGGGCCTGAAAAAGTCGCTTTCAAAAGGCAAATTCAAATGAGTGATTTAAAGCATTTTGCAACTGTCTTGGACGATAAGGACATCTTACATCAGCGAGATGATATGGCCCCACACCTGATGGACTGGCGTGGCCAGTTTGATGGTGCTGCGCAAGGCGTGTTATTTCCGCGATCGACAGAACAAGTCGCTCAAATTATGGCCATCGCTGACAAACATAACATCATAATTGTCCCTCAAGGCGGGAATACTGGATTGGTTGGTGGCGGCATTCCTGACAAAAGCGGTCAATCTATTGTGCTCAGCCTGACAAAAATGAACAAGGTGCGGGAATTATCAGTAAAGAACCGATCCATGATTGTTGAATCAGGTTGCATTCTTGAGGAACTTCACAAGACAGCAGAGGAGCATAATCTTTATTTTCCTTTGAACCTTGCAGCAAAAGGTAGCTGCACAATAGGCGGCAATTTGTCTACAAATGCAGGTGGTGTGAATGTGGTGCGTTATGGTAATACGCGTGATTTATGCTTAGGCGTTGAGGTTGTCCTTCTGGGCGGACGAGTGATGAACCTGTTAAGTCCGCTACGAAAAGATAATACTGGCTATGATTTAAAGCATCTGTTTATTGGCTCAGAAGGCACACTCGGTATCATTACAGCTGCCTCATGCAAATTGTTTTCCTTGCCAAAGGTGAGAGCAACTGCGCTCGCTGGCATAAGGGATATTGAGGCAGGTGTTGAGCTTCTTGGCCAACTACAGACAAAAAGTGGGGAGCAGGTAGAAGCCTTTGAATTGATGCCTGCTAGCCTTTTAAAAATTATATTCAAACAATTCCCAGACATCCCCTGTCCTTTATCACCTCTGCCAGAATTCATGGTGCTAATGGAAATTGCTAGTTCAGATGAAAAGGATGGGCAGCCAGACAAAACTGGAGTAATACCCCTCCATGTTTTTATGGAAGACTTTCTTGCGAATGCTTTTGAGGATGGGTTGGTCACTGATGCCACACTTGCCCAAAATGAGACACAGCGTCAACAATTATGGGATATACGCGAGCATGGACCTGAGTCGACAAAACGAGAATCAAAACCTGTAAATACAGATATATCCGTGTGCCGTTCAGAACTGTCAGCTTTTTACAAGAAGGCAACTGAAGAAGTGCGCAAAGTTTGCACAAAGACAAGAATTTGCGGTTATGGTCATATGGGAGATGGCAATCTGCACTTCA
>CABYOG010000045.1 GCA_902520575.1 uncultured SAR116 cluster alpha proteobacterium | reverse complement strand
CATAGACATTAGAAAAAATAACATCATGCTTGTTCCTAAAAATCAAACTGGAGACACGCTTCGTTTCAATTGATCGTCAAAAAACTTATTTTTTTGTTCTAGGCTGGATTTATTGGTCAAGCTTATGAAAAACTTACCTGATGTTTTCATTAATTAAGTAAAACTCAGAACTGCAATGATTTAAAGGAAATCAGCTAATGATAGGCGATACTGAAAACCCACTCACTGAAGTTGCACTTGCATTATCAATGGCTTTCTTTTCTTTGATGGTTTTAATGTTGTTTGCGATCACTAATTCATCTTCCGGATCGGCGCAACAAACTGTTAAAGTTGACGGGCCTTCCTCAAATGAGGTTAAAAAAGAAAGCCCCACCTTCTTAATTTTTTTCAATGGCAAATATTTTGACGAAACCCTGCAGCTCGCAAAGCCAGGAAATCAGGATAAAGAAAAGCCACTTTTTTTAGCAGTAATGCCTGACCTTGATGTTCGTTCCATGATGGATGCAATGCAGAAAGTCAATCACCCTAGCCCTGAGGTTATCACTCTTTCAAAAGACTGGATCAGGGCTTTAAGTCAAAAATAGGGGTAAAAAATGAAAAAGTTAATTCCGATGTTCAAAATGGGCATAATTTCCTCGGTCTTCATACTTGCTCTCAATCAAGTGAGCTTTGCTGAAAACTGGACAAAAAAGAAAATCATTCAAACAATTATTTCTGAAAGTCAAAAATCTAAATTTGTTAGTCCAGAAATTGCTCTAGCAGTTGCAGAAGTTGAATCTGGCTTTCGGCCTGATCCAATAAGTCCAAAAGGAGCAATTGGTGTGATGCAAATTATGCCGCTAACGGCTAAATCAGTGTTTAATGTGCCGCGGTACAAATTGTTTGACCCAGAAATAAATATACGGCTCGGGGTTAAATTTTTAGACCAATTAATAGAACAATACCATGGTGAGATACACTATGCTCTCTCACACTACAACGGAGGTTCAAGAGTAGGAAGTTTTCCAAACTCGCGCATCATTCCCGCGACCAGATCATATGTTCAAAAAGTACATATCGCAGCAAAACGGCATCAAAAATCATTGGCAAGTCTGAAAACCCCGATTTTGCAGAAGAAAAATATTTTCCCTCCTAGCCACAACTTTAGTGGTACCAATAAGGGGTTGAAGGCTTCTCTCAAAGAAGCTGAATACTGGTTGGAAAAGGCGAAGTTGTCAAATATATCAGGAGGGAATTATCTTGTTAAAAAAAGGTTTGAATTAACCCATCTTCACAACAAAATGCAAAATAATCGAAGGGTTTTTAGAGATTTTCTCAAGAATGGATGACTGTTATTAGAACTTTGTAACTAAATGGACAATATTTTTCAAAACTGGCCGCAATTTCGCATCCATCCCCCAGCGGATGACTTACTTCAAAAGCTTGTAAATTTGAGGGAAGCAACCAGCAGTAACGAATGCGCGCGACATTCAAAAAAAATTGTGGACAAAACCATTCTTATGATTGGTACGCAAAACTATAGTTTACATGTTTATTCGATGTGTCATTTACTCTCCGCCTTATCAGCTTCGGGAGTAACGTTTGAAAATCTATATCAGTTTACTGGCACAATCTCTAAAAATACAGTCGAGCATTTGCTTAACCAAAATCCTTCAACAAGTAGTATCTTGATCCAAGCCAAATCAATAGAGTTCAAAGATAACCATGGCAAAGTTTGGTTTGCCTACAGCCTATCACAAGCTCCCTTAAGTTTATGCCTTTTTGACTTTCTCATTGAAATCATTGACCCCGTCCAAATGCAGAAATATTATGAATTTTTGGGCAATAAACCTAAACAAAATGATATTAAATCAATATCAAATGAAATATCCAGGGATATGTATGCCTATCTGAAAGATAGGCTTCCAACGTCTTCCGCCCAGGATAGGGCTGACCTGTTTACCAATTATGTGAAAACTTTAAGCCAAGAGAATCAAACTACGAGACACCTATCTGAACTTATAGCAGATGATATGATTTTCGATTTTTGGGATCTTAATAAACATGACGAAAAGTTGCGACTCAAACTTTACAGCTCATGTGTTTTTTCGTGGGCAATGTTTAGAGACGCACTCTCATCTTCACATCAGTTAGCGTTCGAGCCTATTGAAGACTTGAATGGCACGGATGAACCAAAACTCACAGAGGTTGATAGGGTTACTCATAGGAAATGGATTGAGCGTGAACAAGAGCTTGCGGGCCAAACAGAATTTTTTCAACCCTGCTTAACAAGTGATAGCTTTGATTTTGTATGCAACAAAGAAAACGAAAGTCCATTGACACTTCTAGAGGAAGTCAGTGCAAAAAAACTCAAGACCATTAAACTTTTAAACAAAAAAGAGATTGGGAAAATCGAACCCTTATGCCAGCTTGGAAGACAAGCTGAATTTATTTTCAAATCTGAGTTCAGGCTGTCAACATTCTCACCAACTCAATTCCAGCTAGTTGAAAAAAAGAGAAAAAATCATAGCACTCAACCTGTACTTGAAGGCATGATGAAAATTCCAAATGAACAGTACCTTCAACATAGGCGTGAGCTCAAGAGGCTTGCGATTACGTGTGAAGAGCTCGCATTTACTAGTGCCTGCCGTTTAATTGAGACTGGCTATCACTTTGGGCTTACTACCCTACTGGAAGCCTCTCAGGGGGAAAATCGAAATCAATTAGAGCGGTTTTTAAAAGAACAATCTAAGATACTAGAGGGCAAACATGTTTCAACAAAAGAAGCACAAGTTTATGCAGAGAAGATCTTAAAAATTATCCCAAAAGAGCTTCCAGAAATAGCAAAAAAAATGAAAGATAATTTTCAAAAGTACAGGCGTAGCGGGCTCAACCGAAGAAAGTCTCAGGATGAGGACGATTTTTCACTATGGAGTGAAGAGATAATTAGAAGCGTCCCGAAGTTGATAAAGATAAGCAATTTCATAAAAAATGTGTTTGAAAATTCTTTGTTAACTGAGAAGGAAGATCAACTTGCTCAGCTGGCAGCTGAGGATAAGCAAATTTTTTTCAAGTCATTCAATTCACTTTATGGAGAGATAGATGAACACAAACAAAGCTGAGCACGATGCTCAACTTAAAATCACGAGTCATCTATTTGCAGGACTGCAACTGACGCAATCAGTGAATGCAGCTTTGAGCCAAGCGCAAATTGAGGAACGCTTCAACACGATAGCCTTCGCGGATATAATGAGAGCTGTTTTAGACCCGGAGGCAAATCAGGAAACTTTGAAATACATCTCTAAAAATCTGCAAGCAAGGCAACAAATGAACAGAGCCCTTAGAGCTTTGTCTGCTGCCCACAACCCTGCGCAAGCAGCTGCATCAAGTGATCTACTGACATCACGCGAAGCTGAAGATTTTTCAATGAAACTGACCTTTTCTTCTCGAGGTGATGGAGCAGCTTATCTTGAAATAACATTAAATGAAGCTTTTGAGCTCAATCTGGACAGCAACACTCAACATTTGTACTGTCTGTTCAATGAGGGCGTTTACGTTAAAAAGCTTCCAGATTTTGCGTTTCAAAATACAGTACTGTTGTTGGATGCGAATGACAAAATGATTGGCGCCTTCCAAAATCACAAGGCGGAGTTTTTTATTCGTTGAAGAAGCCCAGATATTGGATTGCCACCACTGAGGGCCCAGTTGAAATCACAGCAATTTCAGAGGAAACACCCGGCCTACCCTCGGTTATATGCCTAACTGACACCTTCAAAGCTTTACCAATTAGTAACGCTTACAATGATTTCGTGCGCTCTCCGACAGGTATAATAGAAAAACTAACGGGGAAAAAAACGTTTCGTACAGACATTTCATCAGCCATTACTCAAGGTAGCAGTTGGCATCTAGGTATGTGCATTGCGCATTTAAGTTGGGCAGATAATCAAGACAACAAAACACTGCAATATGTATGGGCCTCAGGCACAATAAACGCATCTTTAAATATTCTTCCTGTTAAACACATAGCTGAGAAGTGGGAAGCTTCAAAAGAGCTCTTAGAAGAAGCTAGAGACATGGGCAAAAAAATTGATGTTTTTCTGCATCCTGATAATGCAGACCAAATGCCAGATGTAGATAAAGACATTGTTACAATCCACAGGGTCACAAAAATATCAGAGGTTAAGAGAATCTTGAGGGTGCCCTCGAACGCTCCAAGTACTACCTCTTGGATAAATCAGTTCACAAGCCCCAAGCTATTCGTAGCATTAGCTGTAATTGTAGTGATAGCAACATTTGCTTACGCTTTTCTGCCTTTCAAACTGATCTATTCTTGGCATGAACTTGAAAAGCAAGGTAGGTTCAATTTTTTAAGCAGACAACTAAATGATACCAAGTACGAAGGAACTTTCGTACAGATGCTAACAGCAAATATTTTCTCTCAATACCTCCTGGGAAAGGCACGGCAAAACCAGTCCCATGCTCAGTTTTATATTAGCCAACAGGAAAATTTAAATGATTCAAATTGTCCAGGAGGAAGAGTCTCAGTATCAGCTGGAAGCCTGCTGCCAGAATGGTTTTACAATCCCTGCCAATATAAAATAGAATTGGAAAATGTCTCTAATAAGAACTTGAACATTTCGATGAGTATTGTTTCACAATCTTCTGATGGAAAACTGAAGCAGCATACCAACGATATTTTATTTTTAAGAAAAAATGAGCCGGCTGAGAACCTGCCGTTCAGAATCCAGGCCAACTCGGATGAATATATCTTCTTTATTGCGGTAATTACAGATCGGCCAACTAATCAGCCATACAAATGGTTTCAAAAATTAATCTCTAACCCACTAGAATCAGGCAACCTAAAAAATACTATACTTTCAGCCGGTGTCGGGCTTATCGTTTCTCCTGTTCTAAGGCCTGACGACATAAATACAGACATAGAAACATCAGCCGCAACTACTTCCTCCCAAGGCAATACTTCCTGATGTTGAGACATTATTGAACTTTATATCTGAAACAGCTAACTCTCCTCCAGAAATTTCATAGCGTGCAGAGATCGAATGGAATTCAGATAAGGGTCTACGCGATAATCTCTCAAGGCCGGAGAGCAGTGCGGCGTGGGTTGTTCGCCGATGCACCCGCAAAGATACAGCAGTTTCGTTGAGAGAATGCCTTTCCCGAAGAGCATTTAATCTTTGTGCCTCACGGAAAGCTGCAGCCTGCTTAACTTGGTGAAGCAACGGAGAAAAGCCAGACGGAAGGCGTCCTTTTTTCTTCGCGGGAAAATATAGGTTTCCCTGATTATCAAGTAGAGCTGATTGCATGCCATAGCACGAGCTCAATAGATTATAAAGTTTTTCAGACTGGCCACGATCTTGAGGCCAAAATATTTCAAAGTTTAAAGGCTTTCCTTGCTCAGTTTCACGTAAAATAGCCATGCCCTTACTTATATCTGCTGTAGATATAGTCATTCTCTCCTGCAATTTCCTTGTCTCAAAACTAGGTTTTGACACGGTAGTGAGTTTTGGTTGCTCTAACTCAACTTCCTTGGGCGCTTGCTTGGTTGTGTCAGAATTTAGCTTGGAGCTTGAGAGGATTGAAGATTGACCAACCGTAATAGGCTGAAGAGCAACAAGTGATTTTACTCTGTTCACATTAGCATCATTTTTTCTTTCAGCTTTTAAAGGTGGAGGCAGATCCAACTTCTCTTTTTCTGTATGCTCTTCTTTTGCAAAATTTAAAGGTGGGGGTGCATCCAATTTTTCTAGCTGTGTTTGCTCTCTTTCTGCAAATTTTAAAGGTGGTGGTAGTTCCGACTTCTCTTTTTCTATTTGCTCTCTTTTTATTACTCTCTTTAACGGCTGCGACAATAGCTCCGCTTGCAGTTGAGCTATCTTTTGAGGTGCGGGAGGCATTTCTTTGGAGGATATCTTAACTGGGGTTTTTGGTAGGTTTGATTTTATCTTCTCTTGAGGTGCCAACTCTACTTTTGGCCTTTCAGCTTGAGGAATGGTTCTTTCCTGAAGAACCATTCCCACAAATAACAGGAGTGCAACTGCATTTAAGCAGATTATGAAAGGAGATTTTGTCATAGCCTAAAATCCGCCGCGTTCAACCGAGACAATCTGCATTTTCTGTATGAAATCCGACAGGGCTAATTGGCGCTCGTAAGCACTCATGAAAGTAGTTTCGTCATCAGAACCATCTTGAATATTCTGATCTGCGGTTTTGCCAAAAGCGTCCATATCCACTTTTGTTGTTTGGTCTGATTTAGCGAACTCTGCGAAGGCGCGAGCAAACTCTTTATCACTCTTTGAAACTGTTTGTGGTTTTGCACCATCCATCTTTTTGCTTATATCAGCAGTCTGCGTAATATCGCTTCCAAGATTTTCAGAACTCTCTGAAATCAGTCGCTGCTTTTGCTGTCCCTTTAACTTTTCAGTTTGTTCTGAAATTGATTTTCTTACTGTTTCTTCAATTAACAATTCCAGCTTTTCAGCAGATATTTTGCTTTGCAAAGCCTCTTTATCTTGAACATTTTTTGAAACCAAGGACTCAACTTCACTTACATTTTTTGCGGGTGTCTGAGCAAGCTCAACTTGTTTTTCAGGCAAAAAGTTCGTCAAATCCTTCGTTTCATAACTATTGAGAATTTTTTCTGGCAGAGCATCAAGCCAATTACCAACGGACTGGTTTTTTTGTCCTGTTATTAAATAGCCAAGAGATAATAAGACAACTATGTTAAATACCAAAAATTTCATGTCTTTTTCTCCAATCTAAAATGGTTTTGGTTACAGCAATTGGCACTGCTGGAAGGCGCTGCCATCGAAATAATGAGTATGGTTCGCATTGCAGCTGATATAGGTAAGCCAATTACAGATGACATAAACGCCGTGCTGAATTGTGCAGTTAAGTCTGCAATAACTTGATTGATCGTATCTGGTGATAGATTTGCATCGCTGAGACCACCAATACCTAAACAAATTCCAAGCAATGTATAAGTTAACGCGAGTGTAGCTATACCTGAGCTGGCCTGTAGTCCAAATTGTCGCCAATTTTGCGCTTCGACTTCATTGTAAGATCTAAGTTTTTGAACCTTTAAAAGAGCTAAAACGGCACCGAATAGAAGGGCTGCTAGTAGCACAATAAAGCTTAAACCCAGAACGTTTAATGCCCATTCAGAAATAAATTCAACAGACATTCCTGTAGCATAAACACTATAAGCAAGTACTATAACCAGACCGCCACCAATATAGCTGCATGCCCGAGCAAACATGCCAAAAATATCCGATGAATAGTGCCTTTGGATGTTTATTAGAGACATTATTTTGATACCCTTGTTGACATCAGATCATCGGTGCTCATGCCGACTTGGTCAAACCAATGCCCTTGAATTGAACTTTGGTTTTCAACAGATGCATGCGCTAGAAATGTTAACTCAAAAGATTGGAATGACCGCTTGACTAAATTACTGGTTTTGCTCCTAAGTTTTTTGTCGTTAAGAACAATCCGCTCTAGGTCAGCAAGCCTGCGCTTTGCAGCTGAGAGCCTCTGCCATCTCTCTTCTGC
>CABYOG010000044.1 GCA_902520575.1 uncultured SAR116 cluster alpha proteobacterium | reverse complement strand
TCTAGATCATTTAGCCAAAACCAAGATATTCCTCCCTAAAATACATTCTCCCAGATAGATAGACACAGACAATAGCTTATGATTTCATAATCACATGTCACGTCCTGTATTTATTGAGGCGGCTTTAAATGGCCCATGGTCGCGAAGACGACAGCCCCTGATGCCTGTGACAACTGATGCGTTGATTGCCGAGGGTATTGATTGTGCCAGAGCTGGAGCGTCAGTAATACATATCCATGTCTATGATCCTGACACTGGTCATCAATTCGAGAATTTTGATGCCTATAGGGCAGTAATAGAGGGCATTCGTGAATATGAAGATGTGATTGTCTACCCCACATTACCTCTTTCTGGCTTTGGTAAGACTGAGCAGACCTTTACTGCAGAAGCCCGCTTTAAAACTGTTAAGAAACTTGCTAAAGCAGGTCTTCTGGAATGGTCTGTGATTGACCCTGGCACAACTCAGATAACAGAATTGGATCCCACAAATAGCGAACAAGTCCAGTTTTTATATATTAACAGTGAAGCTGAAATCAGATATGGTCTTGAGCTTGCCAGCCGGTATGATTTTGTTCCCAGCTTTGCTATTTATGAGCCGGGGTTTTTGCGCTTGGGCGCGATGCTCTTCAGAAATACAAAAGGCTGCCCAAGACCGATTTACCGTTTTATGTTTTCTGATAAACTCAGCTTTGGCTTTCCGGCTGAGGAGATATATCTCTTAGCCTATATCGATTTGTTAAAACAGACCAACCCAGAAGCGGTCTGGATGATTGCTGGTCTGCAGGTTAATCTGCGGAGGATTATTAGTATATGTCTTGAGGGGGGTGGGCACATCCGAACCGGTCTGGAAGACAGCTACTTTTATTCTGAGATAGGTAATCTCGATCTTGTGAGACAGACAGCAAAATGTATCCTCAAGGAAAATTATGAGATTGGCACAGCAGCACAACTGCGCCAGCAACTAGCCTAACTTTAAATTTTTTACGTCCCAAAAATGGTGCATGGCCATTTCTTTGATTTAAATTAAATTAGCATAGGTAAATCAACTGGCGCACGGCTTGTAAGCAACTCCGCACCATCATGGCGCACTACAATATTTTCCTCATGAACCATCATAAGCCCATCACCATAGCTAAGTGACGGTTCTATGGTAATCACCATATTTTCTTTCAATTCTGTTGCATCAAAGGAAGCGAGTGAAGGTTGTTCCGTTAATTGCATGCCCAATCCATGTCCAAGTCGACCTATATCTCCACCAGATTGGTCCATTTCCGCTAAAACTCCTGTAATGCACTCAAATAATTCTAGGCATGTGTTTCCAGGTATAGCGGCCTCTATGCCCGCTTGTGTAGCTCTCCACAAAACATCATAAGCTCTTTTTGAATCTTCAGTGGCATTTTCAATCGACCAATTCCGGTCAAAATCACAAAAGTAGCCATCCCAAGTGCAACCTGTATCAAGCATCATTATGTCTCCATGCTGAAGGGGACGTTGTGCTGGAGGTGAAATTACATTTGAGTAGCCCCCCTGACCGGCTGCGCCCACTAAATATGGTGCGTCGTCTGCACCAAGACTGATCGCGCTCAGTCGAAACTCTCGAAATACATCTTCAAGTGGCATTCCTAAATGCGCAAACTCTGGAACAGCTTCAAAAGCCGCTGATCCAATAGCACATATATATTTTAGTTTATGAATTTCAGCGTTAGACTTAACCATCCGAAGACCTTGAACAATGCCTGTTACATCAACTATCTTTAGACCTTGAAGAGAGATATTCAGGCGTTCCCAGTCAGAAAGGGGCATCTGTAATTTAGTCTCATGCCCTTTCATTAACCCAATTTTTTCGCGCTCTTTAGCGAATGGTTTGAGCAGGTCAATCAAAAGACTTATGCCGTCATCCTTTGGATTGGGGGCGCTCCAGGTTCGAATATCCTCGATCCAACTTTGCCGCATTAATTCGGCACCTATTTCAGGAATTATTGCGATTGGTTTTCCAGTCGCTGGTACGAACAAAAACCAAGGTCGAGTGGGACTTTGCCAAAATAAAGTATGAAAACCAGTAAAATAACGCACGTCCTGTTCACTCATTAATAGCATGCCAGCAACATCATTTTCAGCCATAAGAGTTTGCGCACTAGTTGTGCGTTCACTGAATTCTTTATCTGGGAACCCTCGGATTGGTTTCGCAAGGCTGACCGGCATGATTTTAATTCCCATTTTTTGCGCACAGTTTTATGCCAAAACGCGTAGCATTTCATTTGTGACATATGTGGGTGCAAAAGCAAAACTAAGTCATCCAATTACTTTAACTTTTGCACAGTAAGTCAAAAAGTGATTTTTAAAGAAACGGTGCTTGTTTAAGCAAAATTTATACTTACCCATGTGGGATTTTTGATCCAGGTAAAACGAGCGTCATTCTGATATGACGGATTCCTTGAGGTAGAGCATTCAGCGTAGCTGAAATTAAAGGACCATTTAGATGCCTTTTTGGTTTGAAGTTTTACAGAGGTGTAGTTGAGTTTCATTCCGATACAAATTGAGTTCGCATGGACGATGTGTTCTCTTGGGCGGTAACTCAAGCCGGCCCCATACCCAAAGGGGGACACCCCTAGAAACTCAACTACTCAAAAATCTTAGCAGTAAATGGTAACTTGAGAAGTGCCAATTTGTGAAGAGCGTTTCACTTACTGAAATAATGTATCTCAGTTATGCTGAATAACATTGTAAATAAAAAGCGGTTTTTACTTCTTGTGCGGCCTTTTTTCAAAACTAGGCAGCCCACTGGGTAAATAATGATAAGGCTGCAAGTCACAAGTAAATATTGCAGCTTTTGCCTCAAATGTGCTTGGATCGTCCAATGTTCCGACCTTTACTATCATTGAATTAGGACGAAATGGACTCTCCGTTCCAATTGCTGTTCCGCATTTATCACAAAAATGACGCGTGACCGGCGTTTCCAGATCTTTCCTCGAAAATGTAGTTACATTTCCTGACCTGTAACTGAACGAATCTTTGGGAAACACCATAACAATATTTGGATTACCACCCGTAATATACTGGCATTCCCTGCAATGACATTGGAAAGCGGTTTCTGGCTCAGAACTAATTTCATATCTAATATTTCTGCAATAACACCCACCAGAAATTTTCATTATTCCACCTCCGTTATCTGTCTGATAAGTTTCTCAGATTGAATGAGTTTTGCAAGCTGCAAAAAATCTATCAAAAAAAGAAATGGATACAGAATAGGCATTGAAACCACAAAATAAAATTAGTTAAATTTCCCTAAGGATTTGATCTAATGGACTAGGACGGTAAGCTAAGTAGTCTGCGTTGGCTGCCCCTTGTCCTTTGATAGGTTGGCTGAAATTCCGGTCCGTGGTTTATTCACAGAGTTTTTATATAAAAGTAGGAAAAATATATTGCATTCAGATATTTTAAAACTGCCATCTTCTGGAACTTATTTGGGTCGTATCTGGAACCCAGCATTCTCAGGGCCGAGCGTTGTTACAATTAGAAATCGCAGAGTAGTAGATTTTACTTCTAAGGGTGCGCCCCTTTCTTGTGATATTTGTGAAATGGACGACCCTGTTGGTTTCATTAGATCAACTGTTGGGTTGGACTTAGGGGACATAGATGAGATTTCTGCTAACCCTGTTGAACCAGATAAAATACATTTTTTGGCGCCTTGTGATTTGCAAGCTGTTAAAGCTTGTGGGGTTACCTTTGCAGGTTCAATGGTCGAAAGAGTCATTGAAGAAAAAGCTGCTGGAGATCCATTAAAAGCAGAGGCAATTCGCCAAAGAGTGGGTGCTAAAATTGGTGAAAGCCTGATGAATATAGTGCCTGGATCAAAAAAGGCAGAAAACATAAAATCTTCCTTAATTGATGAAGGACTTTGGAGCCAATATTTAGAGGTGGGGATAGGGCCCGATGCTGAAGTTTTTTCAAAATGTCAGGTGCTGGCCTCTGTTGGAAACAATGCGAATGTGGGCCTTCATCCTTCGTCAAAATGGAACAATCCAGAACCTGAAATTGTTTTAGCAGTTAGCTCAAAAGGAAAAATTGTTGGCTGCACATTAGGAAACGACGTTAATTTGAGAGATGTTGAAGGACGTTCAGCACTGCTTTTATCAAAAGCAAAAGACAATAACGCATCTTCTGCAATAGGACCTCTAATTAGACTTTTTGATGAAACCTTCGACTTAACGAGTGTAAGAAACGCTGAACTGAGGCTAAGAGTGGAGGGAGAGGATGGCTTTATATTAAATGGGTCATCTTCTATGCGAGAAATTAGTCGCGATCCTACAGACCTAGTCAAGCAGACAATTGGAGATCATCATCAATACCCTGATGGTTTTATGCTTTATTTAGGCACTTTGTTTGCTCCAACTAAAGATCGAGATGAGGTGGGTGGGGGTTTTACGCATAAAATTAATGATAAGGTTACAATAAGCTGTGACGATATAGGCGTTTTAGTAAACCAAGTGAAATATTCCACGGAATGCCAAAAATGGGAATTTGGCATCAGTCAATTAATGAGGAATTTATCTGAAAGGCAATTGCTTTAGCCATATCAAATCTTCCAAGCACGCAAAACCGACAATTATTATTTTAATCTATAAACTATCTTATTTTGAACAAACATTCACCAAAATAATGCCTAAAGTTTTCATTAGAAGGAGAGAATAGAAGTTCTCCTCCCTGAACTTTGGGCTGCCTTTGTGCAGCCCATTTTTATTTAGAAACATATTTTAGATAAAAAAGTCTCGCAGATTTCTCTGCGAGGCATAGTCTTTGCTTAAGGGAGAATGTGACACTGGGTCATCCTCACCAATCCAATCCATCCAACGGCTCAGTGTCACACTTTTTTAACAGAGAAAACTCTCATTATTTAGCCTTTCCCTTTTAACTTTTTGAAATTGATTTTTTGCCGGTTGGATTGAGAGTAAAGGCTGGTACCTGTCTAAATTTAATTAGTTCAAGTGAGGAGACTGCAAAACAATTGCATGTTGCACTGTCGTCGGTGCTATGCTGTATATGCATGCTGAAGGGTTTTTTACAGTTGAGAATAAAATGGTTTGGTGGCGCCGCAAAAAATTAAAGATCGAAACTTTTTGGTTTCGGATGGTTAAGTTTTTCTATTCGTTTCAAGCCAATAACTATAGAAAAGAAAACTATTTTTTTAACGCCACAATGGTAAATGTAAAAGAGGCAAATAGAAAAAGCATCGACCCAAGTGATGCAATTGTTAAATGTTCTTTTAAAGGCAAGGATTACTTACTTCACTCCACCCCGACGAGTTTAATCCAAAACTATGCCCACAAATATGGCGTTTGGGAGCCAGACCTCGCCAATTTTATATATTGTATTCTTCAAAACCAAAGTCAAAGTGGTTTATTTATAGATATCGGAGCAAATATTGGCGCTACAACGATCCCACAAGCGTTAAATTTTCCTTGTCTATATTTCTTGTGTATTGAGGCTCATCCAACAGTTTTTAAGGCATTAAAAACAAACATTAAATTGAATTCGTTGGATAATATTTGTTGTGTTAATGGAGCTGTATCGAATAGAGCCAATGGAACTAAATTAAAATTTTATGCACAGAGATCCAATGCTGATAATCTAGGTTTATCATCATTACATCTAAATGATGATATCGAAGATTATGACGTTCTGTCGGTTGAAAGCATTAAAGTTGATAATCTGAACGAAACTAGTAGTGCCAAGGTATTAATGATTAAAGTCGATACCCAGGGTAGTGAGTTAGATGTACTCCAATCTTGTGTCAACATTATCAGGCAGAATCATCCAATTATTCTATTTGAATTTGAAGAACGTTACCACGACGACCCTCAAAAAATGAGAAAAGATATAATTAAATTTTTTGAGGAACTAAAATATAAACTTTTTACTGTCCCAAAATCAGAAAACGTTATGTTTCGATTGCGCCTTGATAATTACTATCGGGGCGATATTGTCGCTGTTCCAAATAAAGACCATTGATTGGGTTCCTAAGTCTTTTGAACGAAGAAGGGGTATTGGTGTGTCCACAGCAGAAACGAAACGAATATGCATAAGTTAAATCGTGGATTGGCAATCAATTAATCGCTGTTTAAACTTTTCATAGTTGGATTTTCTTAAATGAGGAAATGCGTCAGCTTTGAAAAGTCTACTTTTCAAGCACAAATTTTGAATTTATTAAAAGACTTTCAACAAAAACTTAAGTTAACGTATTTGTTTATTAGCCATGACATGCCAGTTATGCGGCAAATTTGTGATAGAATTGCATTAATGAAGATAAGGGCAGTTTGTTGAGGAGAATGAAGCAGAAGCAATTCTCAATGCCCCGAAGCATAAATATACTTAAGATTTAATAAACTTAATGCCAAAATTCGAGCAGTATGACAAATCATTCAAATTCTTAGAAATATTAATATTGACGATTTGTCTGGGATAAAAAGGTGTAGTTGAGATTCAGTCCAATACATGCTTTAGCTCGTATTGGTAATGTGTTCTCTTGGGCGGTAAATCCTAGCCGGTCCCATACCCTCAGGGGGACACCCCCTTGAAACTCAACTACAGTGTCACCCTAGCAGTAATTGGTGACTTTAGAAGTGCTGATTTGTGCAGAACGTTTCACTTACTGAAATTTTATATAGCTTGAGTCTCTGGTCTTTTCAAAACAATAAGCTTTTTACTCAAATTTTATGGAGAGCGTTATATGGCAAAAGGTTACATGATTAGTGCGCATAGAAGCGCTGCTGACCCAGAAAAAGCATCAGCCTATCGGGTGTTAGCCATACCTGCTTTGTTATCGATGGGGGGAAAATTCTTGTCTTCGGGTGGTAGAGTTGTTGCAAAAGAAAACGGCTTGGCTGAGCGTACAATTCTCATTGAATTCGAGAGTTTTGAGGCCGCAGTGAAAGCTTATGAAAGTGAGGCTTATCAAAAGGCTCTGAAACTATTAAGCGGAGGAGCTGACAGAGATGTAAGACTATTTGAAGGCATTGATTGAGTTTAAGAGTATTTATATTTTAATTGAAATTAAACGTTTATTGGAAGAGTTTCATCCAAAGCCCACTCACTCATTGAATTGTCATAAATTCTTAAATTTTTAAACCCGAGCTGGTAAAGTATAAAGGCGTCAAGTGTAGCGGCTATCCCACCTCCGCAGTAATTAACAATGATATTATCCTTTGTTATCCCCATACTCTCTATAAGCTCTTGTGCCTTTTCAAATGAGATAAACTTTTCAGTATCCTCATGGACAAATTTGTGAAAGGGAATGTTTAAGCTTTTTGGAATGTGACCCGGACGCCCATACCGTTTGCTAAAACCATCATGTATATCTTTTGTGAGAGCATTGATTAGGATGTGATTATTTGCATTAATCGCTTCTAAAACATATTCTTTGTCTACAAAAATATCTTCTTTTAAATCCAAATTAAAATCGCCTGGCGGAAACACAGTTATTCTAGTTTCTGTTGGAAGGCCTAATTTTAGCCACTCTCGGAATCCGCCATTAAGTATGCTCACCTTTTTGTAACCAACAACGTATAGCATCCACCAAAAT
>CABYOG010000043.1 GCA_902520575.1 uncultured SAR116 cluster alpha proteobacterium | reverse complement strand
GACGATTAGAGGTTGCGTAAAACACAATATTTGGAGGCCGACCTGACAGGCCGCCTTCAAGCACAGCTTTGAGTGATTTGTAAGAAATATCATCCTGTTCGAACGCTAAATCATCACAAAAGATTATAAAGGGACGATTTGTCTGTGCCAGAAGACTCATTACATCTGGAAGATCATTCAAATCTTCACGCTGAATCTCGACCAGACCAAGATGATGTCCCTGTTCCACTAAATGGCCATGAACCGCTTTCAGTACAGATGACTTTCCTGTGCCTCGCGCGCCCCATAACAGAGCATTATTTGCCCGCAGGCCTTCAGCAAATTTTGTTGTGTTTTCAAGCAGAAGTGCTTTTTGCTGATCAATGCCTTGTAAGCTGTCAAGGGGCAGCCTGTTAATCTCATCTACAGGACGAAAAGCCTGTTTTTCTGTCTCCCAGATATAGCCTTCATGTTGGGTAAGATCAGTCTTTTTTGGGGCGGGAGGGGCCAGCCTTTCCAATGCGTCTGCAATACGGGTCAGAAGGGCTGTATGTGTCTCATCTGTGCTCATGCTACCTGTCCACACAATCCATAAAACTAGGCCAAAATATTCTGCTAATATACAAGACCTCATGCCTAAGACGCAATCAATCATATAACTAAAATTGACCCGTTTTGCTGTTGCCGCCCGCCAGACAAACAGGTATGGTTCAGCGGTAATTTTACAGCTGGGAACAAGGTCATCCTGTGCTGTTTAAATCAGTCGATATGATAGTGCAACGCACGTCATAGCTTAGGAGAAAAATATGATTATCAGCCCAGCCTTTGCACAGGCATCCGGTGGTGCCGGAGGATTATCGTCACTGCTGCCCTTTTTACTTATCTTTGTTGTTTTTTATTTCTTCCTGATACGACCTCAGCAGAAACGTGCAAAAGAACATCGTGAAATGGTGAATAATGTGAAGCGCGGTGACAAGATTGTCACTTCTGGCGGTCTCTTGGGCACTGTCTCAAAATCTGTTGAAGGGCAGGAAACAGTTGAAGTTGAAATCGCTAAGGATATAAAGGTAAGTGTTATGCGTACAATGATCGCTGACCTGCGGGACAAAAAAGATTCTTCGAAAGCAGCTAAAACAAAAGAAGACGCCCCGAAACAAGGGCTAGGCGCATTATTTGGCAAAAAGAAATAACTAAGGCAAGGCTGTTCCTTAATCTTGGAATTCCCTATAGGTGGCAGCTTCTGCTTGACAGTTATATCGCTTCATTTTCAGATCAACGGTGAAGAATAGGTTCTCCATGCTACAGTTTGAAGGTTGGAAAAAAACACTTGTTTTGTTTGTTATCTTGCTTGGCTGTGCTTATGCCGTGCCAAACCTGTTCAATGGAAGCCGTGGTGACCAGTCCAGTGCAGGATTGATGCGTTTTTTGCCGGGTGAAGCGATTAATCTGGGTCTTGATTTGCAAGGGGGTTCACACCTTCTGCTTCGTGCAGACCTTCCTGCTGTCCGCGAAGAGCGTCTCGAGGGGATTGCTGAACAATTGCGTCTGTCTTTCAGAGATGAAAAAATCCGCTTCAAAGGGTTAACGGCCTCACCTAAAGCGGTAACATTCACGCTTCGTAAAACGGAAAATGAAACAACTCTTCAAAACATTTTCAATGAATTGGGACGCGAGTTTCAAGTTGTTAATAAGGATCTGAAATACAATGTTAGCTTTTCTGAAGCTGGCTTGCAGCTGATGGCTGACAACACTGTTGAACAGGCGATTGAGATTATCCGACGTCGTCTTGATCCTGATGGGACCAAAGAGCCAGTTATTCAACGCCAAGGCCGGGACAGGGTTTTAATACAGCTGCCGGGAATCGATGATCCCGAGCGGATCAAGCGCCTGTTGGGACAGACCGCCCGCCTAACTTTTCAGTTGGTTGACACACGCACTACCGCCGATGAAGCAAAGCGCACAGGACGTGTACCGCCAGGCAGCCAGCTTCTTGAAAGTGTGAATAAGGGCGAGCCTAATTATATAGTTGAGAAGCGCGTCATGGTTAGCGGCGAAATGTTGGAAAACGCAAGCGCAGCCTTTGATCAGAATGGTCGCCCCTCGGTGAATTTTCAGTTAAACGCTGCTGGTGGGCGCAAATTTGGCCGGGTTACGGCTGAAAATATCGGCAGGCCTTTCGCTATTATCCTTGATGGTAAAGTGGTTTCCGCACCTGTTATTCAGGCACAGATTTTTACTAATGGCCAGATAACGGGAACATTTACTGTTGAGGAAACACAAGAGCTGTCATTGATCTTACGTGCTGGGGCGCTTCCAGCTCCACTTATAGTACTCGAGGAGCGTTCTGTTGGCCCCGGCCTAGGAGCTGATTCTATTGCGGCTGGCCAGATTGCAGCTGTAGTTGGCATGATACTAGTCATAGTTTATATGGTCGCAAGCTATGGCCTTTTTGGCATCTTTGCTGTTGGGGCATTGTTCGTAAATATCATTTTGATTTTAGGAGCTCTAAGTGCATTGCAGGCTACGCTTACACTGCCTGGTATTGCCGGTATTGTGCTTACGATGGGGATGGCTGTTGATTCAAATGTTCTGATTTTTGAGCGTGTGCGCGAAGAACTCAGAGCTGGACGAAAGGTCAGAGCTGCTATTGAAGCAGGTTATAAGCGGGCAATTTCAACAATCATTGACTCAAACCTTACCACTTTGTTTGCGGCTCTGTTCCTCTTTATTTTTGGAACAGGCCCAATCAAAGGTTTTGCTGTGACCTTATCCCTTGGAATTCTGACCTCCATGTTCACAGCGATTATGGTTACACGCTTATTTATTGTCCTCTGGATAGATGCAAAAAAGCCTAAAGGGCTGGTGTTGTAGACAGGAAACAAAGGATGTTTAGATTAAAACTGGTCCCCGATAATTCGGCTTTTGATTTTCTGCGTAAAATGCGGCTGACAGCTACCTTTTCTGCGATGTTAGTACTTGTTTCGATAGGACTTTTTTTTGGCAAAGGGCTGAATCTCGGTATCGACTTTCGAGGTGGCATCCTGATTGAAGCTCAATCACAGAACGCAGTTGAGGTTGCTAAAATTCGTTCTGATCTCAGCCGTTTGGGTCTTGGCGATATTTCAATTCAGAGCTTTGGAAGTAAACGTGACATTCTGATCCGAGTACAGCGTCAGGAAGGGGATGAAAAAGCGCAGATAGCGGCTATTCAGCGCATCACAGAAACACTGGGAGAAAACTTTGATATCCGCAGGACTGAGTTTGTTGGTCCGACAATCGGGGCTGAACTTGCTGAGAAAGGTATGCTGGCAGTAGGCTGCGCTCTTCTGGCGATCATGATTTATATCTGGTTCAGATTTGAATGGCAGTTCTCAATTGCCGCCGTTATTGCTCTTGGCCATGATGTGATTTCCACAGTGGGACTGTTTGCCCTGGCTAGCTTTGAGTTTAATCTGGCCACTGTTGCCGCGATCCTGACAATCGCTGGTTATTCTATTAATGACACCGTTGTCGTGTTTGATCGAGTCCGCGAAAACCTGCGTAAATACAAATCATGGGATCAGGCTAAAATCCTTAATAAATCCTTGAATGAAACTCTATCGCGGACAGTGATGACTTCGGTCACCACATCACTTGCGTTGCTGGCGATTATCATTTTTGGTGGAGCTGTACTCAGGGATTTTGCTTTGGCAATGTTGTGGGGCGTGACTATTGGCACCTATTCCTCAATTTTTGTTGCGGTTGGTGTAATCTCGCGTTTTGACCTCAAGCGCAGTGATGATGAAGACAATTCAGCCCCTGTGCCTGAATATGAACGTTAGTGTCAGCGTTGACAGTGGGTTGAGAAGTGGGTTTTATCAGATGAGGCTAAATGATGTCAGAACATACGACAGATAAACACAACCCGCTGATTTCTATAAAAGAATTTCCAGATGACGGTCGATTGCAGATTATAAATAGTTACGGCAACGGCGGATTTAGAATTGCCAACAAAACTATGATTGGTGCGCAATTTGTTCTGCAACGGCAGACCCTGGCTTGGCCTGTCAGGACAGAACAGGATATTTCAGCTGATGAACTTTTCAGCTTCCTGCAAGATACAGATGTTGATTTGCTTGTGCTTGGTCTTGGCGAGCATCCGCAGAGCCACTTGCCTGATATCGCGTCTGCATTACGTAATGAAGGTATAAAGCTCGAAGTGATGAGTACAGCGGCTGCCTGCCGGACCTGGAATGTTTTGCTAACAGAAGGCCGCACAGCTGCGGCAGGTTTGCTGGCTGTAGAGTAAAACGAATAAAGGACAACAAGCCAATGAGACAAAATGGTGGACCAAACGGCCTATAACAGTCTTCGCCAGCATGCTCCCCTTCTCGCTCTGGCTTTGTTGTTTCAGCCAGCAAGACAGAAAGCGACTTTATCAACTCTTCTCTTGTTGGGACTGGAGTTTGATCGGATTGCAGCACAAGTATCTGAGCCGATGCTGGCAATGATACGCTTGCAATGGTGGCAAGGTCAGCTTGACACAGGTAACGCGTCATCAGGCCCGCTCTCTGCCCACCTAAAAAATCAGCTCTTATCCGGGGAGTTAACAGCAGAAGACATATCCTCCTTGCTTGTGTGTTGGAGGCAATCTATAGAGCTTGGCACGCCTGATTCTGCTGATAATTGGGCACAACTTATCTACCTAATGTCTGTTAAGGCAGGTTTGAAGCGGACTGATTTTGCAGAAGAGATTGGTCGGTCTGTCGCTCTTAGCCGGGCCGGACAGCCCGTCAATGTGCCAAGTTCTGATGCAATTTATGCTCAGGCAGGAAGGGGGAGCGAATTTCTTATTTGCCTTGCGTATCTGGCCCGACAAGCCGCAGAGCGTGATGTGACAAGAACACCCCTTTTGATCTTCGGCTTACTCTACCAGGTTATCTTACGGCCAAGCTCACAATGAGGCAGTGAAGTGTTCTGGCAGAGGGAAACTGAGGTTTCCAGACCAATCCCTCATTGTGACCAAAGCGCGTCTGGCATAAGCCGCTTTGCGTTCGCGTCCCCGCAGGCCGCGTTTACCGATATTCTGCTGTTTCAGCTCAGGGAAAAGACCAAAATTTACGTTCATAGGCTGGAAGGTATCTGCCATCGCCCCGCCTGTAATATGTGACAAAAGTGCCCCATGTGCTGTTTGCGCAGGCGGCGGCGTCCAGCCTTGCCCGAACAGATCGCAGGCTGCCATTCGGCCTGTCAGCCCACCAATCGCAGCAGATTCAACATAACCTTCAACGCCTGTTATCTGGCCTGCGAAACGAATATGTGGTTTTGAACGCAGTCGCATCTGCCTATCAAGCAGTTTTGGACTATTGATAAAGGTGTTTCTATGCAACCCGCCCAGCCGGGCAAATTGCGCATCTTCCAGCCCGGGGATCATCTGAAAAATCCGGACCTGTTCTGCATATTTCATCTTGGTCTGGAAGCCGACCATATTAAACAGTGTGCCAAGCTTGTTATCCTGACGCAGCTGGACCACAGCATAAGGCCGGCTTCTGTCATGTGAATTGGTTAGCCCGACTGGCTTCATTGGCCCGAACCGTAATGTCTCGCGGCCTCTGTCTGCCATCACCTCTATCGGCATACAGCCGTCAAAATAAGGCGTGTTCTGTTCCCATGCACGGAACGACATTTTCTCAGCTGCTAGCATTTCTTCCAGAAACTGGTAATATTGCCGCTTGTCCAAAGGGCAGTTGATATAATCTTTGCCGTCACCACCTTCTGAGGTTTTGTCATAACGGGACTGAAACCAGGCCACATCCATATTCACGCTGTCAAAATAGACAATCGGCGCAATCGCATCAAAGAAAGCCAGATCCTCTTCCCCTGTTTCTGCCCGGATGGATTCTGCCAGAAGCTGTGAGGTCAGCGGGCCAGTGGCAATAATGGTCTGGCCCCAGCTGGCGTCTGGCAGGCTGGTGATCTCATCACGTTTAATTGTTATGTTGGGATGGGCTTCTAGGCGATCCTGAACCCCTTTGGAAAACAGCTCGCGGTCAACCGCCAGCGCCCCACCGGCCGGCACACGCGAGGTATCAGCCTCAGCCATGACGACAGAGCCCAGCATCCGCATTTCCGCATGCAGCACGCCAACGGCATTGGCGGTAGCATCATCAGACCGGAATGAGTTTGAACACACCAATTCAGCCAGCTGATCTGTCTGGTGTACATCTGTTTTGCGGACCGGGCGCATCTCATGAAGTATCACAGGTACGCCCATTTCTGCTGCCTGCCAGGCCGCCTCTGACCCGGCCATGCCGCCGCCGATAATATGAAGTTTATTGTCTTGCATAAGCGTTTCTAGGACACCTTTTTCTGTGCGGCTTGGTCAAGCAGAAGAGGGGCAAGATAGCGGCCGGTGTGAGATTGCGGTTCAGCTGCAACATCCTCAGGCGTTCCTGTAGCGACAACCTGGCCGCCGCTGTCCCCCCCTTCAGGCCCCATATCAATGATATAATCAGCTGTTTTAATAACATCCAGATTATGTTCAATGACAATCACGGTATTGCCGCCGTCGACCAGTTCCTGCAGCACCTCCAGCAATTTAGCGATATCCGCGAAATGCAGTCCTGTGGTTGGCTCATCCAGAATATAGATGGTCTTGCCAGTGGCGCGTCTGGACAACTCTTTAGATAGTTTGACACGTTGTGCCTCACCGCCGGACAAGGTTGTGGCCTGCTGGCCAATGCGCACATAGCCCAGCCCCACACGAAGCATGGTCTGCAGCTTGTCCCGGATAAAAGGCACAGCCTTGAAATACTCCACACCTTCTTCAACTGTCATATCAAGGATATCCGCTATCGATCTGTCTCGCCATGTTATTTCTAGAGTTTCGCGATTATATCTTTTGCCCTTGCAGGTATCACAGGTGACATAGACATCAGGCAGAAAATGCATCTCAATCTTGATGACGCCGTCTCCTTGACAAGCTTCACAACGCCCGCCTTTCACATTGAAGCTGAATCGGCCGGGGGTATAGCCGCGGCTCTTGGCTTCAGGCAGGCCGGCAAACCATTCCCGGATCGGGGTAAAGGCCCCTGTATAAGTCGCCGGATTGGAACGCGGGGTCCGGCCAATCGGTGACTGGTCAATATCAACCACCTTATCCAGCAAATCAATGCCGGTCAGCTTGTCATAAGGGGCGGGTATTTCTCTGGCTTTATGCAATTGTCGGGATAGAGCTTTCCATAACGTTTCCAGAACCAAGGTTGATTTACCGCCACCAGACACCCCTGTCACGCAGGTCAGCACGCCTAGTGGAAAGTTCACTGACACATTCTGCAGGTTATTGCCTGACGCCCCGATCAGGCTGATCTGGCGCTTTTTGCTAGTTTTGCGCCGTTGTGTAGGGATTTTGATTTCCTTTACCCCGCTTAGATACTGGCCGGTCAGAGATTCCTGATTATTCATAATCTGCTCAGCTGTGCCTACAGCGACCACCTGACCACCATGCACACCCGCCCCCGGGCCCATATCAATCACGTAGTCAGCCGCGCGTATCGCATCTTCATCATGTTCAACAACCAGAACGGTATTTCCGAGATCGCGTAGGCGGGTGAGGGTGGCCAGCAGCCTGTCATTATCGCGCTGATGAAGGCCAATAGACGGCTCATCCAGAACATAAAGAACACCGGTCAGCCCAGAGCCGATCTGAGAGGCCAGCCTGATCCGCTGAGATTCACCGCCTGACAAAGTGCCGGAATTGCGGGACAGATTGAGATAGCGCAGCCCTACATTCGATAAAAAGCCAAGTCGTTCACTGATTTCTTTCAAAATGCGTACAGCAATTTCAGATTGTTGTGCTGACAGGCTGTCAGAGAGCTGTGTAAACCAGTCTGCCGCATCACCGATTGAAAGGGCAGAAATATCAGAAATATC
>CABYOG010000042.1 GCA_902520575.1 uncultured SAR116 cluster alpha proteobacterium | reverse complement strand
ATTCTTCTTTGAGATCCTTCCAAAATTTCCTGTCGGCGTATCAGAGGTCCATTTTATCTTTGGCTCAACCTTGTTCCTGTTATTCGGAGCAGCTCCTGCAGCCATTGGACTGGCTGTTGGTCTGGCCATTCAGAGCCTGTTTCTTTCGCCAGCCGACATGCCGCAATATTTCATGAACACAACCACCCTATTATTTCCCCTATTTGCGATTTCATGGATTGCAGGACGAATTATAACTCCAAATACGGCCTATGTAGATTTAACCTACAAACAGGTGCTTAAACTGTCAGCAACATATCAAGCTGGCATTGTGGCCTGGGTAGCGCTGTGGGCCTTTTATGGTCAGGGTTTTGGGGTAGACAATATTAGTGCGGTAAGTAATTTTGGTGTTGCTTATCTCTCTGTCATCCTAGTCGAACCCGTGGTTGATGTTGCGGTTTTGACGATCGCCAAAATTAAGGGTGAAATGGCCAGCAGCAAATTGTTCATACCGCGGCTGACCAAGTCGGCCTAACGGTTCCACACCGGAGGTGACAATTCGGAATTGTTAACCATGAGACTGGACAGGCTATTCAACCTGTCCATCTTTTTGAAAATGGATGATGAGAAACAAGTTGGACGGATATAAACTTATTCCCAGGTTAAGCTGAAATCTGCGGAGCCAACTCACCGTTCGCATAACGACTAGCCATATCTGCAAGGGAAATGGGTTTAATTTTATGAGCGTTTCCGGCCGTTCCAAACCGCTCAAATCTATTCCGGCATAACGCTTCCATCGCTTCTTGAGCTGGCTTGAGGAATTTGCGCAAATCAAATTCAGACGGAGTGGTCTGCGCAACTTTTCGAATCACGCCTGCCATAGCTAGGCGACAATCTGTATCAATGTTGACTTTGCGCACACCATGCTTGATGCCCCGTTCAATTTCCTCTATCGGCACTCCATAGGTTTGCGGCATTTCGCCCCCAAATTCATTGAATATATCCTGCAGCTCCTGTGGCACAGAAGAGGAGCCATGCATAACGAGATGGGTTTGCGGCAGGCGGCGGTGAATATCCTCAATAACATGCATAGCTAAGATATCCCCGTCTGGCTTTCGCGAGAATTTATAAGCCCCATGGCTGGTACCCATGGCAATCGCTAGCGCATCAACCTGTGTGGCTTCCACAAAATCAACAGCCTGTTGCGGATCTGTCAGCAACTGCTCTTCCGATAATCTTCCTTCTGCACCATGGCCATCTTCCTGGTCACCCATTCCGGTTTCGAGAGAGCCAAGAACGCCGAGTTCCCCCTCAACAGACACGCCTCCATGATGGGCCATCTGTGTGACATCCCCTGTAATCCTCAAATTATAATCATAAGACGCGGGGGTTTTGCCATCTGCTTCGAGCGAGCCATCCATCATTACAGATGTAAAGCCATATTGAATGGCAGTCATGCAGGTCGCTTGTGAGTTGCCATGATCCTGATGCATGCAGATAGGAATATGCGGATACATCGATTCTAGGCCTTTAATCAGAGACTGAAGAATAAGGTCACCTGCATAGCCCCGAGCGCCGCGGCTAGCTTGAAGAATCACAGGGGAATCCACGCTGTCAGCTGCTTTTAGGATCGCAAGGCCCTGTTCCATATTATTGATGTTGAACGCTGGGATCCCATAGCCATGTTCGGCTGCATGATCCAGAATTTGTCTTAAGGTCACAAGCATAGATAACTCATCTGATTAACCGCGTGTTTTCCAACTTATATAGTGGTTCTTTTCAGACAAAACCGCAATTTAAAATTTCTAGGTTGCAGACAAAATCACACTGATTTATACCGCTCAACCTCATCAGCGGACCCAAAGATAAGCGGCACACGCTGATGCAGGTCAGTGGGCTGTATGTCCAGAATATCCTGTTCTCCATCTGTGGCGAGACCTCCTGCCTGTTCAACCAGAAAGCTGATTGGGTTGGCCTCATAAACAAGACGCAGCCGGCCGGATTCATAGCCTCTGCGGCGGTCTTCAGGATATAGAAAAATGCCGCCACGCCGCAAAATACGCCAGCAATCAGCAACCATTGATCCCGCCCAGCGCATATTGAAGTTTCTACCCCGTCCGCCCTGTTTACCTGCAAGAAGCTGGTCAATATAGCTGGCAGTGCGGGCAGACCAGTGCCGGTGATTTGCCGCATTAATCGCGAATTCAGATGTCTGGCACGGAATTCTGACCTGCCAATCCATTAGCCTGTACTGCGCCCCGTCAAAGCAGAATGCAAAAACCCCATTACCATAGGTCAGTAGAAGCGCTGTCTGAGGCCCATAAGCAAAAAAACCTGCGGCAATCTGATCACGGCCGGGACGTAGCAGGTTTGTTTCTATCTTATGTTCAGGGGCAGGATAGAGAGAAAAAATTGTCCCAATCGTCAGATTGGTATCAATATTTGATGATCCATCCAGGGGATCACAGGCACAGACCAACTGGCCAGATGGCGACAAAGGGACAGGTTGTTCACGTTCTTCGGACAGATAGGCAAACAGGCTAGTTTTTGCCAAAGCCTGTTCAATTAGATGGTCAGCCAGAACATCAAGTGCCTTTTGATCATCACCATCTGCATTTTCCTTACCTGTCACTGCCCCCAAGGCAGTCTGGCTAATGCCATTCTGTGCCGCTAACTCAGCGATGTTTATTGATGCCTCTGCTAGACCAAGAACCGCTGCCTCCACATCTGGCAGAAGCTCTCCAGCCTGTGTGTCAGACTGCAAAAAAGTAGTCAGGCTAGGCGCTAAAGTTGAAGACTTAGACATTATGCTAGACTATCCGAGAATGAAGACAATACAGCCAAATAAAAATAGCCCGGAGCATAAGTATGATGCCCCGGGCCTAATAATCAATGGTGAAGAATTACCACGTCATAAAGCTTTATTCACGGTTACCAAGCAGCTGGACCATAAATAAAAACATATTGATAAAATCCAGATACAGAGTGAGTGCCCCGTGGATGGACTTGCGTCCGGCTACCTCACGGCTATCACCTGCATAATAGATGGATTTCACTTTTTGCGTGTCATAAGCGGTCAGACCAGCAAATAGCAATACACCAACCACAGAAATCAGAAATTCCATGCCCGATGAGGCTAAAAATATATTGACAATGGAGGCTAGAATCAAACCAACCACACCAACAATCAAAAACCCGCCAATCGCGGTCAGATCACGTTTAGTGGTATATCCAAATATTGACAGAGCTGCAAATGCACCTGCGGTGATGAAAAAAGCTCTGGCGACGCTGGCCCCTGTAAATGCAAACAGAATGGTGGACAAAGACAGACCCATAACTGTGGCATAGATGTAGAATAATGTCCGCGCCTTTCCAGGAGACATACTATTAATTTTAAAGCTAATCCACATAACCATGGCTAGTGGGGCGAACATGATGACATACATTAGAGGCGTGCCAAATAGTAACTGACCGAAGGCCGGATTGGCCTGAACCATAAGCTTTGTGCCAAAAGCAGCAAAGCCTGTCAGTGCTAGAGCGGTTGTCATATGATTATAGACGCCCAGCATGTAGCTGCGTAAACCGGCATCAATCGAAACTGATTGGCCAGTCACAGATGACGCGTAACGGTTTTCCTGCATTTCAAACTCCCTGAGATGAAAATTAAATTTTAGAAAGAGGTTTCAGAATGCCTAATACCTCCAACCACTAATCTAATGTCGTTTTGCCTGTGTTTCAAGTAGAGATCATCACTAACGCAGCTAACAAAAGGTCGCATCAGGCTTGCGTGGCCAGCCTCTGAGAGGCCCGCAGGCGAACAGAATCAGATTTCAGCTGACCGCAGGCTGCTAGAATATCACGCCCCCGCGGGGTTCTGACAGGTGAGGCATAGCCTGCACGCATGACGATTTTCGCAAATTTATCAATGGCCTCATCATCAGAACACTGATGTGCCGTACCTGGCCACGGATTAAAAGGAATAAGATTAATTTTTGACGGAATGCCCTTTATTAGCTGCACCAAAGCCTTGGCATCAGCTTCAGTATCATTGATGCCCGCAAGCATCACATATTCCCATGTCACCCGTCTAGCATTTGAAAGGCCGGGATAGCTCCGCACTGCATCAATCAGCGACTTCAGATTATATCTGCGATTAATAGGCACAAGCTGGTCTCGCAGTTCGTCCCGCACAGCATGCAATGAAATAGCGAGATTCACGCCCAGCTCTTCACCACATTTCTGAATTTCAGGTACAATGCCGGATGTAGATAAGGTCACCCGCCGGCGTGACAGGGCAATGCCTTCACCGCTCATGATGGTCTGCAGCGCTTTAGCAACATTATTGTAATTATATAATGGCTCTCCCATACCCATCAGCACAATATTAGTCAGGCGGCGGTCAGGCTTGCCAGCTGGCCAGTCCCCCAGCTCATCCATGGCCAGAAGGACCTGACCACAAATCTCATCCACGCTGAGATTGCGCACCAGACGCTGTGTTCCTGTATGACAGAAGGAGCAGGTCAGAGTGCAACCTACCTGTGATGAAATACATAAAGTGCCTCTGTCTGAGTCCGGGATATAAACCGTTTCGGCTTCCTGGCCATCTACCAGTTTAATCAGCCACTTAATTGTCCCATCTGATGAATCCTGGCGGCGAGAGACAAGTGGTCGGTCAGCATGAAAATTCCGGGCCAGCAGCGATTGAACAGATTTGCCCAGATCAGTCATATCTGAAAAATCCGTTAGCCCATGCCGCCAGACCCACCGCCAGAGCTGGCGAGCGCGGAACCGCGGCAATTGCAACTGTTCTATCTGCATCTCCAGCTCGTAAAGAGACAGGCCCAGAAGAGGTGTTCTGGTCTTTGGCAGCATCGTATTCACGAAAGGCGCTCCTCTGGTTATCCTGTCACTTAGTTTTCCAGCTTTATCTGTTTCCTGCAGCAGATGTGCAGACAGACGCCATAAGTCACGTACTTTTAAGGGCAGGCTTTATCTAGGAAATTTTTTGCTGCGGTGAAGCCAGACAAAGAATATTCATCAATGGTTTTGTTATTGCGAGAGGATACGCCTGTCACTATTAACTTTGAGCCCCGTTTCATGGCTGCTACCAGTCTCATATCATCCTCTGGCCCCTGTGACCAAGCACGGTTGTCTAATGTGAATAGGGTTACACTTTTCTTATCGATAGAAAAATCGACCTCTGACTGCTTTTTATATCTGTAGCCCGCTAACACAGACACAACATCTCGCTCTGCCTTGCCTGGACCATGCGAGACGAAAACACGGGTTTCGCCCCGATTGGCGCGGTCATAATCTCCACGCAATTCTTTTGGCACACTTGACATAAAGCAAATCCGACCTTTGGCCGTTTCCTGCTTGTAGATCATCCAATCCTTGAATCCCTTAAGCTCTTCAGTTTTTGCCTGAACTTGCCCTATGACCATTGTTACGCTCAGAACCCAAAGACACAAAAAAGCAACACCATATCTGCCCGTCATAACTTTCCTCGTTTTTTGACATAAATTTACCAGATTATGAAAAGACCTGTAGCCCATGCGGTGAAGAATCGCAAAACTTTCAATGAGGAGCAAGGCTTTTTAATAGAATCCTTATAAAGAAAAAGTGGCATTTTCATGTCGGAATTCCAGAAAGATGCAAATGCTACATGAGTTTTTACGCCAAAACTCCATTTTTAATAGGCGGTAACTTGAAAAATGTATGAAAATCGACCTGAAATGGATTTTCAACTTGTAAGTGAGCTCGCTGTCCCGTTTACTAAAGCCATGGGAACTGGCTACACAACTGTCAAACCAAAAGGTTTGACTAAATGGGATAATTTACTTGTACGCGTCGGCCGCGAGCGCGACAGAGGCGCTTTTTCTGAGTTATTTGAACATTTTGCACCGCGGATAAAGTCCTTTTTGCTGCGTCTAGGTACTGATGAGTCCATTGCTGAAGAGGTTGCACAGGAAGCCATGATTATGGTCTGGCGCAGAGCAGAAACCTATGATGTCCGGCAATCTGGCGCCAGCACATGGATTTTTACGATCGCCCGTAACAAGCGTATTGACCGTCTACGTCGTGAAAACAGACCCTTGCCAGATATGAGTGACCCAAGCCTAGCTCCAGATGACGTCGAAACAAGCGATATTTTTGTCTTCAGGCAACAAGAAGAGAAGAAAATTCGCCACGCTTTGAAAAACTTACCTGAAGAGCAAGCCAAAATGATCTTTTCTGCGTACTATGAAGAAAAGTCACATCGGGAGATTGCTGACGAAAGCGGGGTCCCCCTCGGAACTGTAAAATCGCGGATTAGATTAGCGTTAAATAGATTACGCGCTCACTTAGACGAACCTGAAGGAATATGGAAGTCATGAACGAACAAGCAACATTAAATACGCAAGTACTTGATGCTCTGCTCCTCGATTATGCAACAGGTGCTCTTTCGCGTCCACTAGAGTTATTGGTTGAAACACATTTGGCGATGAATGAAAAAAGCAGCCGATCAATGCGAATGCTGATGCAATTGGGCGGCATCTTGCTTGAGGATTCGGAGCCCGTTTCACTGTCAGAAGGTGCTCTACAAAACGTCATGTCACAGCTGAGTGAGTTTGACAAAGAGACAGACGGGATATTCTCAAGGTTAAGTGAGCATACCGAATGGTTACCGCATCCAATTGCTAATTATGTGCCTGAACCGAATTGCAAACAAAGCTGGCGCCGGGCGGGGATTGGCATTCTTGAAACGGATATCAATTTTGGCGAAGCCGATGGAAAAGCAAAGATTTACCGAATCGCTTCCGGAACAGCTGTGCCTACTCACTCCCATACAGGTGCGGAGGTGACATTGGTGTTGGCAGGCGGATTCACAGACGAAACCGGCAGCTATGGCCCTGGCGATATTGCTATACAAGAAGCGGGAAGTGAGCACCAACCCATTGCTGATGATGATGGAGAATGCATGGTATTGGCCGTAAATGAGGGCGAAATCAAGCTCACCGGTCCGATAGGCCGCGTTCTAAACCTGCTAGTGAATTAACTTCTTTTTCTTGTCAGAGGGCTAGGCTTGTCAAGCTGGCAACAGCGATTAAGCTGAGATGCAGGCGTAACGGTCGCATCCAGGCTGGCCATATCCGTTCCCGAAAGAGCTTCTGGTCAATCTGTAAAGCAGCCAAAAAACACAGTGACAGAGCCACTGCGCCAAATTTTACCGGCAGCAACAGTGCCGCCCAGCCTAGAAGAGATGGGCAAACAGACCAGATAAGCCAGGCATGATCAGAGCGTCCATTTGCATTAGGGCTTGTGATCACCCGGCCCCAATGAAGCCCTCCCAAAAAGCTGAGGATAACAGCCCCATAACTAAGCAGAAGGTGGGCTGGCGCAAAACCCAATACGGCTACCTGCTGGCTGGCAGCAATTGCGCCAAACAAAAACGGAAGCGCGCCACCATAGCCAAGGACACGTGCTATCAACACTGTCTTAACCGGGGTTAAGCTAAGATCTGATCTGGTCATTGGCTAGTCCTTATCTAAGAGAGACAACACAGAAGGCAGCACTGATTGTGTGATCACTGCCACACCAGACTTATTAGGATGCAGCCCGTCAGGTTGGTTGAGTTTTGGGTTAAGCGCGACCCCGTGGAGGAAAAACGGGTAAAATTCTGTGTTAAATCTGTCTGCTAATTCAGGATAAATCAAATCAAATTGTTGTCTGTAGGCAGGTCCTAAATTCACCGGAGCGAGCATGCCGCATAATAATATCTTTATATTCTGCGCCTGCAGACGGCTCAGGATCTGCTTCAAGTTTTCACGGGTTTGTTGCGGGTCAAGGCCACGCAGCAAATCATTGCCGCCCAAAATTATCATCACCGCATCGGGCTGGTCGCTCAGCGCCCAGTCAAGACGGGACAGACCGCC
>CABYOG010000041.1 GCA_902520575.1 uncultured SAR116 cluster alpha proteobacterium | reverse complement strand
ATCATCTGTTCATAAAGCTGTTCCAGTATTTCACGTGACGGCTTATCATTAATAACCGATTTTGGCGGCCGGCCACGTTTACGGACTGCGTTCTTTTTTTCTGCCATCTATCCCCTCCTGCCCAATAAGGCGCAAGATTGTTTGTTAATAATGAGGATGAAGGCAAAAATTACTTTATTGCAATAATTTTATTTATCTGTTTTTATTCAATATTCTATTATTAAACTGAATTTGAGTTAATAATATCAGCTATTAAAATTTCAATTTTGTTAAATCAATTGTAATGATCACATCATTTTTGTTATACATACCCACATTCGCGCGTGCAGTTTCAGCCAACATATCGGCATCTATCGCACCAGAGCGCAATAGTTTGATCCGATGTTCCAGAAAATGGTTTTGTTTATCCAGCAAAGCCAAGGTTTCGCGGGCTGCCTGTATCTCCCTGTCTATATCTGCCCGCACCATAAGGCCGCGTTCACCAACAATTGTGTGAAACCCAAAAAACACCACTAATGTGCCAATAAGAACGAGCCCGCCAGCAAAGGCGAAGGGACGCTGGAATGGTTGATGCATGGCACTTTACCCTCTCGGTTTCGGTCAGTCAGGGATAAATGAATCAAAAACTAAACAACAGGTCAAGAAAAAATCGAATCGCCGGTTTTCTTAAGATTTTTAGATTTAACAAAAGAAAAATGAATCATTCAGCGCAAGATTGAACGCCCGGCATACACAGCCCGTTCACCAAGTTCTTCTTCAATCCGCAACAGCTGGTTATATTTTGCCAACCGATCAGAACGCGACATAGAACCTGTTTTGATTTGTCCTGCGTTTGTTGCGACCGAAAGATCGGAAATAAAGCTGTCTTCAGTTTCTCCCGACCGATGCGATATCACAACGCCAAACCCAGCTTGTTTGGCATCTGATATGGCCTTCATGGTCTCTGTCAGAGTGCCAATTTGGTTTACTTTAATCAGAATGGCGTTGCCTGCTTTCATTTTAATTCCCTTCTCCAGTCGTTCAGGATTAGTCACAAATAGATCATCACCCACAACCTGGACGCCCTGACCAATCCTTTCCGTAAGGGCAACAAACCCCTGCCAATCATCTTCATCCATAGGATCTTCAACCGACACGATCGGATATTGATCACAAAGGGCTGACCACATATCGACCATCCCAGCCGTATCGAGTTTCCGGCCTTCACCTCGCAAATCATAGCTGCTTTCCCGGAAAAACTCAGATGCTGCAGCATCCAGCGCCAAAACCACATCATCACCCAGATGATAACCTGCTGCCTCAACAGAACAGGCAACGACGTCAACTGCTTCAGGCGTTGTGTTTATTGCCGGAGCAAAGCCACCCTCATCCCCAACAGCAATAGACAATCCCTTCTTTGACAGTTCAGACTTAAGGGCCTGAAAAATTTCTGCGCCCATGCGCAGACCATCACTAAAGCTAGCTGCGCCAACAGGCATAATCATAAATTCCTGAACATCAAGGGCATTATCGGCGTGTGCTCCCCCATTCAGAATATTCATCATTGGTGTCGGGAGAATATGTGCATGAATGCCACCCAGATAACGCCACAAAGGCAAGCCTGACGCTTCGGCAGCGGCTCTGGCAACAGCCAGACTGACTCCCAAAATTGCGTTTGCGCCTAGCCGTGCTTTATTTTCAGTGCCGTCAAGACTGATTAGATCAGCGTCAATCTGCTGCTGTTCTGTTGCATCCGCACCGGACAGTGCATCAAAAATCTCAGTATTCACAGCATGAACAGCAGACATTACCCCTTTGCCGCCATAGCTTGCCTGTTCGGTATCTCTCTTTTCAATAGCTTCATATGCTCCAGTTGACGCTCCAGAGGGGACAGCCGCACGGCCAAAACTGCCATCATCCAGCAAAACATCAACCTCAACTGTAGGGTTGCCGCGCGAATCTAAAATCTGACGAGCATGAATATCACGAATAGCAGACACAGGCATTCCTTTCTAAGGGCCTATTGGCCTAATTTAAGTCTTTGCAGCTTCAGCAAGACGAGACAACAAAGCCAATAAAGCTGGCATCTGTTTAAGCGGAACCATGTTTGGCCCATCAGATGGGGCATGGTCAGGGTCCTGATGTGACTCAATAAACAGTCCGTCAACGCCAACAGCTACAGCGGCCCTTGCCAAAACGGGAACAAATTCCCGCTGACCACCTGATGCCTTACCAAGGCCTCCGGGTTGCTGAACCGAATGGGTTGCGTCAAATATTACAGGAAAGCCTGTTGCTCGCATCTGCGGCAGGCTCCGCATATCACTGACAAGAGTGTTATAGCCGAATGACGTGCCGCGTTCTGTTAACAATACTCGCTCATTCCCAGACGATACTAGCTTATCGGCAACATATGTCATGTCCCAAGGAGCCAAAAACTGACCTTTCTTTACATTAACCACAGCTCCTGTATTAGCAGCAGCCACAAGTAAATCAGTTTGACGACATAAAAAAGCTGGTATTTGCAAAATATCAACCGCTTCGGCCGTAACGGCACACTGTTCAGGCAAGTGAACATCTGTCAGCACAGGACAGCCTAACGCTGCTTTTACATCAGCCAATATCTGAATGCCTTCATCAAGCCCGATCCCCCGCTGTGCGGATAAAGATGATCGGTTTGCTTTGTCAAAAGACGATTTATAAACAAAATTCATCCCTGCTGCGCGGGCAGCTTTATGCAGCGTTTCTGCATGAAACAAAGCATGGTCCCGGCTTTCAATTTGGCAAGGGCCAGAAATCAGCAATAAAGGAGCACCATCTCCTATTTCAAACTCAGGGAGTATGATCTTCAACATTTTTCATTCTCCCCATGAGAACAAGCAAGAATCTCACACATAATTCTGTCATACTAAACGCGACTTTTCTCTAGCAGCGGCGACAAATCCGACAAACAATGGATGCGGCTCAAACGGCTTCGATTTTAACTCTGGATGAAACTGAACCGCAACAAACCAGGGATGGTCAGTGCGCTCTACAATTTCAGGCAGAAGACCATCTGGGGAAAGGCCAGACATTTTTAGCCCTGCTTTTTCTAGCTTATCCTGATAGGCAATATTCACCTCATAGCGATGCCTGTGACGCTCCTCAACAAAGTGGGTGCCATAGAGTTTACTGGCTAGCGAACCTTTCGCAATTTGGCAGGGATACACACCTAAACGCATAGTCCCACCTAGATCATCTGCATCACTCCTAGTTAGCACCTGATTGCCTGCAGACCATTCTGTCATTAGACCAACAACCGGTTCATCGCAAGGGCCAAACTCAGTTGAGCTGGCTTGCGGTATTCCAGCCAAACCGCGGGCAGTTTCAAGAACAGCCATTTGCATACCGAAACAAATACCAAGATAAGGAACATTCTGCTCACGAGCGAAACGAATAGCCTCAACCTTGCCTTCTGAGCCTCGCTTGCCAAATCCACCTGGAACTAGAATTCCTGAAACATTCTCAAGATGATGGAGGTAGCTTTGGCTGTCTTCCTGTTCAAAAACTTCTGAATCCAGCCATTTGATATTCACTTTTACTTTATTGGCTATGCCGCCATGACTTAGAGCTTCACCTAGAGATTTGTAACTGTCCTGTAGAGATGTGTATTTCCCAACAATAGCGATTGTGACCTCGCCTTCAGGATGCGCAAAATTGTGAGAAATATCTCGCCAACAGCTCAGGTTTGGTACCTTGCTTTTCAGGCCAAAATGAGCACATACCTGACCATCCAGACCTTGTTCATGATAGGCTAGAGGCACTTCGTAAATATTACGCACATCTTCGGCAAGAATGACCGCCTCTGGTCGCACATTGCAGAACAAGCCAATCTTTGCCCTTTGTTCTGCTGGCAAAGAATGTTCAGTTCGACACAACAATATATCAGGCTGGATACCGACCGACTGCAATTCTTTGACAGAATGCTGGGTTGGCTTTGTTTTTAACTCGCCAGCTGCCGCGATGTACGGCAGTAAAGTCACGTGGATAAAGCAGGCCTTCTGTTTTCCTATTTCGTTTCCGATTTGTCGTATAGCTTCTAGAAACGGTAGAGATTCAATATCTCCAACTGTACCGCCTATTTCGCACAATACAAAATCCTCGTTATCTAAGTCATTGAATACAAATTTTTTAATTGCATCGGTTACATGCGGAATCACCTGAATAGTCGCTCCCAGATAGTCGCCACGTCGCTCTTTGGCTAGAACATCAGAGTAAATCCGTCCAGTTGTAACATTGTCCGTCTGACGTGTGTGAACGCCTGTAAAACGTTCATAATGACCAAGGTCTAGATCTGTTTCCGCCCCGTCATCAGTCACAAAAACTTCACCATGCTGAGTAGGTGACATGGTGCCTGGATCAACATTTAGATAGGGGTCTAATTTACGCAGCCTGACTTTATAGCCACGGGCCTGGAGCAGAGCGCCAAGCGCGGCGGAACCAAGCCCTTTGCCAAGAGAGGACACAACACCACCCGTGATGAACACGAAACGAGTCAATGCCGCCATCCTCTCTCATTTCCGGCGATATTGAATATCACAACCTTCATGGTGAACATTATTGGCCAGTTGGCACTTGTGGTGTTGATGGAACTGGTAATTTAGAACTTGAGTTGACAACTTCATCAACAATGGATGTCTGATTGCTTCCTGCGCCAGCCAGAATCGCTAGACCAATAGAGGTGGCAAAAAAGCAGGCTGCCAAAACTGCCGTGGTGCGTGTAAGCAGATTCGCTGTTGACCGAGCTGTCATAAAGCCACCACTTGATGACCCGCCAATACCCAGACCACCCCCTTCATTTCGTTGAAGAAGAACAACACCAACAAGACCGACAGCAATCAAAATATGAAGGGTTAATAAAATGGTGGTCATGAACTTACCTGTCAAAAAATGGACGAATTTCCGCACTATACCGGCATTTTCCTAACAAATTGAAAGGCATTGTGCAAAGAAAAAATAAGGGTATTTAATCTTAACTCTACTTTGGTCATTAAATCACCTTATCCGCACAGCTAACAATGGCTGCAAAACCATCCGCCGATAGTGACGCACCACCCACCAAAGCCCCACCAACATTTTCCAACCCTAAAATTAAAGTTGCGTTTTCTTTTTTTACCGAACCACCATAAAGAAGTGGCGGCATCTGCACATGCGCCAGCGCAGAAAATTGTTCATTCAATATGCTGTGAATATAGCTATGCATATCATCTATCTGATTAATTTCAGCCACCAGACCGGTACCAATAGCCCATACAGGCTCATAGGCAATCGCCAACTGGGGCAGATTTCGAGCCTGCCACTGGGCTGGCTCACGACAAAATGCTGCTAGTCCCGCTAAAAGCTGAGAACGCACATAGTCATTCTGTTTACCTTTCTGACGCTGTTGTTTCTCTTCACCAACACATAAGATTACCTTCAAACCAGCTTTCAGCGAAGCGACTAGCTTCTGCCCAATGAAAGAATCTGTCTCACCGCATAAATTACGCCGTTCAGAGTGCCCTGCCAAAACCCATGCCCCCCCAAAGCCTTTGATCATTTCTGCTGAAAGTTCACCTGTGTAGGCGCCTGACTGCTCAGGAAAACTGTTCTGTGCACCCCATTCAACAGCAGATGAGGAAAAAGATTGCGCTGCCAGCGCAAAATAGCAGGATGGTACAAAACAGATCACATTTGATTTTGCCCGCATGATGCGCTGTTCAACACAATAGTCATCAAACAGAGAAGCAGCAGCCAAAGGTAGAGGATTCATCTTCCAGTTTGCAGCGATAATCATACAAAATCACCCTTATACTTATGATTTAAGCATTGCGGTTTCCCGCCTCTATTCTTTATAGTGTGAAGGATTTTAAATCGCAAAATTGTTTCACCTTGTATCAACATCTATTGATGAACTTAGTTAAGGTCTGTTCATATCTAACAAGGACAAGCTCATGTTACGGTCAATGAGAGAAGGCGCCAAATCGCCAATTATGAAAATCTTTCTAATCTTTCTTGCTGCTGGATTCGCTCTTTGGGGGATCGGAGATATGTCTGGCGGTTTCTTGTCATCAGGCAACAAAGCAATTGAAGCAGGCGAGCATTCCGTTTCCGCAACTGAAGCAGCGACTGAATTTGAGCGCACCAGAATAACTGCTGGTGTAGGCTTATCAACTGGAGAAGCACTTCAAGCTGGCTTACTTAATGAGGTTATGGGAACTTTGGCCCGACAGACGCTGTATCTGGCAGAGGCCAACGAATTGGGCGTTACATCCACAAGAGAAATGCAAAAAAAAGCAATCAGCCGTGAGCCAGCATTCCGCGATGAGAACGGCCAGTTTTCTGATTTCAAGTTCAGACAAACCCTTGCACAGGCTGGGCTGAGTGAACCAGATTTTTTGACGCGGCTGTCAAAGTCATTATTACAGGATCAAATAGAGGTCAGTCTCATTACTGCCGGCGCCTTCCCCACCGCCCTTACAGACCAGCTGTCGGCTTTTCGCCTTGAAGAACGCACCGCAACATTGAAAGAAATTGCGATTGCTGAACAGCTTATCACAGCACCTTCAGATGCCGACCTTTCGTCTTATTTCGACAAAGAGCAGGAAAATTATGACGCTCCCGCCCTGCGCAGTTTTGATGTTGTTTTTCTCTCCCCTAACCAGCTTGAAAACAGAATTTCTTTATCTGATGACGAACTGCAGGCCGCATTCGATTTGCGAAAGGATGAATTTGTTACGCCAGAACGCCGCTATCTTCGGCAAATGGTTTTTGAAACGGAACAGGATGCATCTGCTGCCCTGGCGGATCTCGCCGCAGGCAAATCATTTAATGATGTTGCGAAGGACAGGCTGCAATGGACAACAAGCGATACCAATTTAGGAAGTGTGACGAGAGTTGACTTAACAGACGAGCTAGCCGACCTGGTCTTCTCAGTAGCTGTCAATTCACCCGCCGGCCCTATTGAAACCGCTTTTGGGTTTCACCTTGTTTTGGTTGACCAGATAGAGCCGGGTAGTAAAGCTAGCTTTGATGAGGTTAGAGAACAAATCGCCTCAACCCTCATCGCTGAACAAGCCACCGATTTGGTTTATGATTATGCTAATCAGCTCGAAGATAGCTTGGGCGCAGGAGCCAATCTCTCTGAAGCTGCCGCTCAGCTGAATATAGATGTGGGCCAAATTGAAAACATCGACAGAAACGGCCGTGATATAGATGGCAATCAAGTGACCAATTCGTTTGGAGATCTGGCAACAGACAGCTTATTTCTCCAGCTAGCATGGGAGCTGGAGCTGGACACGATCAGCACAATTGTTGAGACAGTGGATGATAGCTTTTTTGTGGTACAGCCAGTTGCTGAAGCGGACAGCCGAAGCCGCTCACTTGATGAGATTAAGGGCCGCCTGAAAGCTGATTGGACTAGAGAACAGGCATTAACAGCAGCACAAGCAGAAGCTAAAGTGGTGATGGCCGACGCTGATAAATATTTTACCAACCAGCCAGCTAGTTTACCCTTTCAGCGCTCTGGAAGTGGTCTTGATCACCCTGCTGCCGGCCTGATCGCTCAGGCAGCTTTCTCTCAAGCTGTTGGTCAAACTCAACTGGTTGAAACAGGTGAGAGCATTATCGTTGTTCGTACAGACACTGTCACACCCGCTCCAAAGGAGAAACTCTCAGATATGAGCGAAACCATGCAAGCTGCCCTTAACCGCCTTGTAAAAGCAGATATCGCTTCTGCTTTTGCTCTTTCGTTATCAGAAACATATCAGCTTGAATTAAATCCTTTACTTGTTCAGCAGGCTCTAGTTGGCCAAGCGAGCCAGTAAGCCAGCCAATAGACTGACCTAAAAATAATTGAGCAGATGAAAGGATAGGCGATGAGCGAACATTCGGCCCGCCTTGCCCATAATGACCGCCAGAACTGCGAGGCGCTGTTTGCCGAAGGGGTGAACCAGATTATT
>CABYOG010000040.1 GCA_902520575.1 uncultured SAR116 cluster alpha proteobacterium | reverse complement strand
GTTAGGAATAATCCCCGGCGCAGGTGGCACCCAGAATCTATCCCGAGCTGTTGGTGAGCGGCGGGCCAAAGAACTCATCTTGACCGGTGACGTGTTCACAAGCCAGCAGGCAAAAGACTGGGGGCTGGTTAACCGGGTCTGTGCTGCAGATGAGCTGCAGACATGCGTACTGGAGACAGCTCGGAAAATCGCTGCAAATGGTCCGGTGGCCGTTCGTCAGGCAAAACAGGCTATTTCACGCGGAATACAAATGTCGCTTTCTGATGGTCTGGCTTTCGAAATTGAAGCTTACAACCGAACTATCCCTACACAAGACAGACGAGAAGGAGTTGCTGCGTTCAATGAACGACGCCTTCCAAACTTTTCAGGGGACTAAACTTATGCTTTGCTAAGAAACTGCAACTTTAAGTTTCAGCATACCCTCAAAATAAATGTTATTTGAATAGATCCCTGTTTTCCGAAACAAAAGTTTCAAGCTCAATTAGGCATTGAGATAATTCAATAATTCCCTTCTCGCTAAACCCAAGGTAAATATTATTTTTGTTTTCAACTATTGAAAAGCATTGATCGACTGGTATTTCCTCAGCCAAGTCAGGGTACTTAAAAATAGATTTCTTCTTAAAAAGAGCCTTAAAGGCGTTCGGCTTTGATTGGTCAATGTCAATCATGGTTACATTGAACTTTTTACCCTTGAATTTCTTCGGAAAAAAATCGACACCATAATTGTTACAGTATTCTATCTTTTCATCTCGAAGCTCGTATCGATGACAAAGAAGCTTTCTAGAGCGTGGGGCAAAAGCAAAGGTCAAACTTGATCCCTCATCGAACAAGTGCTGAACTATTCTGTAGAATGGCTTTCCTATTGATGATGCACAAATCTTAGTAAACTCAAAATCCTCTGTGCTATCTTTTATATACTCCTCGCAATATGCGTGAGCTTTATTCGTAGCCATCAAGGCGATTGCAAGCGCCATCGCCAAAGTCAGCACCCTGCAAACTTTACCAATTTCAAACATTGCTATCTTTCTCTAAAAATCCTTGGCAATGGAACTCTTTTTAGAATAGCTCTTCACTTCATTTATTTTTGAAGTGCTTTTATTTCCGCCACCGCTGGAATTATTCCCTGAGCTCGAAACTGGCGCATCACCACGTGCAACTTCTTTCTTAATTGTCTGTTTCGCATCAGCGGCAGCTTCAGATAATTCAGGCTTCCACCCAGCAAGAACGATTGCAATTTTTTCTGTCTTATCAACACATTCACCAAGAACGACAATACCACTCAACACAGATTCTGTAGCACTTCCCATCGTCTCTACCATTGAACTCATTTCTTCAACAGTCCCGCTTGTGTTACCGTCTTGATCTGTCGTTTCAATTGAATTTGTGAGGTCGCTAACCAAATCTGCTGCTACAAATTCCTCTTTCATAAAACGAGTGAATTCTGCTTTTGCTCTCATAAATGCTTTCTTTTTTGCCTTACGTACTAAACTGCTCTTAGGCGCAAGGAAATTTGCCTCTCCTGACATGAGAAATGCTCTTATTGCCCCAGTTTCCGGGTCTTTTTTATAAGAGATGCCAAGAGATGTTGTCTCAAACTCTTCCATGAAAGCATCACAATTTGCAAATGCTTTGCCTGCAGGTAGACTTAGAATACCCGCAACTGCAATGACTGCTAGTTTAAATTTCAGCCCAAATTTACCAGTCATTTTTTACACTCTCCTCTAATTTTTTCATACTTTCGTCAGCCCGCTTTTCGGCATCTCTAACGTTTTTTGTATCATCCGCAGAAGACAAACTTGCATTACTTATCTTTCCGCCCATTTTCCGGGTAATCTGCCTCGAAACTGAGAGACTTACCTTATCGCTGAATTGTGATATCCCACTCTCTTTTTTGAACTTCAGCCTTCTAATAGGAACAGAGCCGGAAGACACAATGTTAGAGGTTGCAACTTCGATAACCTTAAAGTTTGCCGAACCATTAAATTTTTGACGCACGATTAAATTATTGCCCACCTTCTTTTCTTCAATCTCAGCAGACAATTTCTCAAACTCGACAACAAGCATAAAATCAGCACCAGCAAGGTTCCCGATACGCGCCATCTCTGTCATAGAATTATTGCCCGCAGCTAAAGTGCCGAGTTCTATTTGACGCTTCTTCAAAAACGCTCTGTCAAGAACCTCCAATTTCCCACTTTCATTGAGGACGTTCTCTAAACCATTGCGAATTGCTGATGCAATTTCGTCGGCCTCACTAGCAGTGAGACCTTGAAATTTTTTCATCTCTGGTTTGAAGACAATAAGCGTGTTTTTGGATTTATCAATCGATGATTCGTATTTTGGTATTTCTACTTGAAGAACCACCTTTATTCCATTTGAGAGTTCTTTTTTTGACACGTACTTGTAACCGCTAAGAATACCCTTCACCTCACTAGATTGAACCTCAAACATAGTGCTTGCTTCCAAAGCAGCGCCGGCAGAAGCTCCAGATGAATCGCTCACTTCAACAGTTGCTGTAAAATCTGTGCTTTGTTGAGCAGATGCAAATCTTTCTCCCAGAACTTGCGCCAAGGCGCTCCTAATTGCTTCATTGGTGGCTTGTTTAAGGTTTCCTCCTTCACCCTCCGCCTCAACAGTAATAATAGTGATCCCAACCTTCTTGTCTGGCGAACCAGTCGATCCTGACGAATTACTAACAGAACCGCCAGCCGATAAATTATCTACTGTCGTGTTTTGTGCACTTGCACCAGAGTTATTGCTTGATGAACCAGCACTAGGCTTTGGGTTTGATGTTGCTTGCTTTGCATCTGCGGCAGCCTGAGAGAGTTGTGGCTTCCAGCCAGCTAAAACCATCGCCACTTTTTCTTGCTTGTCGACGCATTCACCGAGAACAACAATTCCGCTTATTACTGACTGAGCGCTGGACGCCATTGTTTCAGCCATTGAACTGATTTCCTCGACTGCACCAGTCGTATTTCCATCTTGGTCTGTGCTTTCAACAGACGTGGTCAAATCTGCGACGAGGTCAGCTGCCGCGAAGTCCTCCTTCATAAAGCGAACAAATTCTGCTTTTGCTCTCATAAGAGCTTTTTTCTTTGCCTTTCTGACAAGACTGGACTTTGGAGATAAAAAATTAGCCTCGCCCATCATCATCAAAGCAGAAATACGGCCAGTTTCTGGGTCTTTTTTGTAGGATACCCCAAGAGACGTAGTGTCCACGTCATTGAGAAAGTCCTGACAGGACGCAAATGAATTTCCACTTGATGTAATCAACACTGTCAAAAATAAAGCTATTCTGTACAGGCTCATCATTTGTCATCCTTATCCAAAATAATCAAAAATGAAAAATTTATCGCGCCGAGAAAACCCCGGCGCGATATAGAATTTGCTTATATCGACAAAGCATCAAGCTCATCAGTCGCCGGTACAGCAATATCGTTTTCTTTCGCAATTGCTCTAAGATCTTTAAAGCCCTGTATAGAGAGTTTTGCGAATTTAATGATTGCTGGGGCTTTGGATGGGGCATCTTTAGCCACAGAAATTGCTTTCATCCCATCGGCTGGTGTAGGCGTGCCAGCGGAAGATATATCAGAAAGTGCTATTCCCGCATCAATAGCAGATAACCCAACCTTCAGGGCTGCAGGAGCATAATTTGCCATAGCTTCACCAATTTTTTGCTTTTCACCAGCATTCAAACTTTTGGCTTGAGCAAGTTTATCATTAATGCGGCCAAGGCCATCATTAGTGGCATTTATTGACTCATCAAGGTCAGAGGCAGCAAATGCAGTACCCTTATCACGAATATTTTTTGCCTCGCCTCTTAGAACCGCTGCCTCCTGCTTCAGTCCCAAAGCATCAGCCAACATAGCTAAAGATTCTTGTGTATCTGCAACGCCAGCTACAGCCTGGTTCATCAAGTTTTCAAATGAACTAATGATGTCTGACCAGCTTTTACCTCCGCCGCCGCCCATCATTCCTGTCGCCATGCCTCCCATACCACCTGCACCACAAGCACTCAGAGTTGCAAGAGCTGTGGAAGCCATTGCGAATTTTAAAACTCTTCTTCTAGCTAAAGTCATTTTTTTCTCCTCTGTTTTAAATGACAAATTTTTATCTTAGGCCTTTTTGCTGTAATTGGCCGACGACAGTGTCCATTGCAAATACTATAGCTTCGTTATATGCGTTGACTTCAGCGACACCAGCATCACTTGAGTCCTGGCCATAAACGACTTTGGGCCTAACAGACGCAACCGTTTTCGCCCGGCCATCTGATAACATCCAGACCTTAAAACTTACTTTTGCAGGCACTTTAATTGTGCCTCTCACTTTATCTGTCGTAGGCGTGCCCACGTCTACTTTGCCCATACCAAGGAAGGTCCAACCAGCGTCAATCGCAGCGTTTTTATATTGCTTAATTAACTTTTTCGGAAAGCCGCCTTTTTTCGTCAGCATATCTTGATCAATAATGTCTTCAAGATAAGGCAGATCAAACTCATCGGCCAAGTCCTCAGCATCCATAGGTTCAAAGCCAGCATCTACCAGAGCTTCTTCAACAGCGCCTGCCATGTCTGCTGAAATCTCTGTGTCAGCCTCGTACTCAACCGCATCTCTCTTTTTTGCTGAACTTCCCCCAGTCTGGCTCACATCCATTGATTTGGTGTTCGTGCTGTCCACAGAAGAAGTCCCATCACTAGCACTTTCCTCTTTGATAGTAGCTTGGCTCTCGGATTTACTAACGCTTGTTTGTTTGACATCGAAGGATTTCCGTTCCGTCTCGACACGCGCTACAAAAAGGGCTCCAAAATCACTTGCGTCTCCGGCCTCCTGATTGCCTGCTTCAGAATTATCGATGAAAAAAGCGTTTAAAGCATCCACATCCACCAATGCAGATATTGCTACTTTAAAAGTCTTTGTGCCCTTGTCGTCTTTTCTCTGTTGAACGGCAGCTTCTAGCACAAAGTCATCAACGTTTTCATAAATGCTTTCTTCTAAGTCCTTAAACATACGCTTTTTTGATTTAGGAAAAGAAGCCGCAACCTTTTTAATCGCTTTACGTTTCGCATCTTCAAGCGCTGACGCTTCAATGTATGACGAATACTCCTGATATTTTTTCTCTCCTACAGCGGTTACCTTCACAGTTTCTTGGGCATGAGCGAGTGAAAAGCTGAGAAGCGAGCCAACTAATATAAAAAGAATCGAACTAAATTTCATGAACTTATTAAACATAACTTTTTACTCCAGAAGTCTAATCTAAAATGCTGCAAATAGCTGTTCAGTTGCTGTGGTTATCTCGCCAGATGTTTTCGCAATAGTTTTGGGTGTGGAGCGTTGCAAAAACTCCTGCTCAACACTTCCATCAAACTGCTTCGAAATTTCATATAGAAGCGAGTATAATTGCTCTGGAAATTGAAAGTGCGGTGTCAATTTCTCAACTTTTCTTATCACACCACAGGTTTCTTTTTTCCTTACAAAGGATGAGTCCATTATTGTATCAAAAACACCGTCTATTTTTACATTTGCTTTCACAATAAAGCATACAGTTTTTTGTTGGCCCTTCACCTTCTCATAATAAACAAATCTCTCAACCCCTAACCCTATAGAGAACGAAGGTTCAGGCAATTTAATTTTCCGAGACGCATCAGCAAATACCGTCTCCATTTCCTGACTGTTATTATCTCCTAGGGTTGGGATAAGCATGCCACCCGATTGCTGAACTAGGTTAGCCTCAAAAATTTGGCCCGTCTGATTTGCAAAGAGTTTCAAGTCAACGTGACCGTCCATGACACCAGCCACTTCGTCAGATAACGAAACAGCGGTTATTCGGGGGTATTTTTCGGAAAAAGACATGAATTTAATTGATGACGTTGCTTTTTTGTATAGTTCATCAAAAATATTCATACCGCGCTTATTATTAACGTACAGGTCGATACCTATTTGTCTTAGCTCCTCCTGTGAGAGAGGCTTTTTTGAGGTCTCTACGTGCTTTAAAATGAACGGCATAGACCCCGAGTATCTGCCTTCAGCAGATTTAAATTCAAACAGCATTAAGTTGATAAAAAATCTGATCGCATATTCATAAGTCTTCGAACCATTGGGATCGATGTCCACCGCTCGAATGATATTTTCTCTCGCAATTATAGGCGAAATTACCAGCCCTTCTAGCTGTCCTGTACCTACTAAATCCAACGAAATATCAATGTTGTTATATGGCTTCCCAGTAAGTCTTTCTCTCGCTACTTCATCTATTGATTTGCCTTGCTCGCAGGGATCACATCGGAATAAATAACTCGCAAAAGGGAAATTGGTTCTCTGTTCTTCAATAGTCTCTCCGTAATTGGAAAAACCAACTCCTGCCCAGAAAACCGTTTCTGCACGTGCAGTCCCAGAAATCATAACGACTAACGCAAAAACGGTAATCAAACGATGCATATGTCAATCCTCCCAAAATATTTACCCGCCAGTTTCTTAGTTGGATCACGGACTTTTTAAATAATTTTACTTTTGTAGACTTAAGGATGATCCAAAATTATTACCAGTAGGTAAAGATTCCAGAATAAAATGGAGCATGATGATGAAAATAGAGCCCATTTTGGGAATTTTTATGTTGATATCCGTAATGTTTTTTACGGCCTGCGCGAAGGAAACGGTGAAAACGAGCACTGTATACAATTCAACTGAAATTAAACAAACCGAGCCTGAGACTCCTCCAAACCCAGTAATAAAAAAGGCTGAACCTGCATCATCAATGTGCCCAGATGCTCCTAAAATTCTCCGCTCAACTTCTAAATTTATAAAAATCGACCATGCTATGTCACAATTTGAGGAAGCAAATAAAATCGCAGTAAGTTGGTGCGAACAGTTTAATTTGAACTCTGATTTTTCAACTCAGAAATGTGATAAATGTTGCGAGTCAAATTTCCAGTGTAGATAAACAAAGGCTTATCAAGACAAAAAACACTCAGTTGTTTATATTAGTTACAATATAGGATAACTGAGCGGTGCCAATAATGATGAAAATTAGAATTAAAAAATGCTCAGCATTTATCGCTAGTGCGTTATTTTTTCTGTTTTGCGTCCAACTTGCTGAAGAATCGCTGGCAGAGCAATTCACTTTATATATTGAGAGTGATATCGAACGCGATAAATACAATATCCAAAACGTAACTGATTTACATAAGAGCTATGAAACCACTTTAATCGATGAATTAGCTCGAATTGGGTTCAAGGTAAAATCATCCCTCAATAAAGATGACGTAACTGAACACGATATCATTTTAAAAGCTGACTTCATACGATTAGGGGAAAAACTTCTCATCCCCACAGCTGAAATCAAAACAGCAAAGACGGAAACTATTCTTGCCTCATTGAAAACAACCGCGTTTTCTCTCAATGGTGAGATTTTTACAGTAGAAAAACAGCTCGACTCGTCCGCAATTAGCATCGCGCGTATGCTCTATGCGCGTCTATTATCTATGAATTGGGCAGAAATAAATTTTGAAAAAAACACTTGGGAAACTGAAGAGCAAATGATCCGCCTGCTCATAAATGGCATGTCTGGATGCTTCAAGAATTACTTCTTAGATACTCTTGAAACCGAATTTCCAGGTTCAGTTTCTATTGCGGTTTTGAGTGAAACATCAATTGGGACTAGCAAATATAACTTTGTCACTAGTGCAAAAACTAGATTTATAACTAAGTGGGTGCGCGCCCTCCTCTCAGAACAGCTTCTGATTGAAAACGAGCATTTTGGGCTTTCCACTAGAGATCGATTTATTACTCTTCAAATCTTTCCAAAAACAATTCCGAAAGGAACATTCTGCAGATGATTGATATGAGAATAATTTTTATAAAGTATTTTATTTTCAAAAGGCCTGCAATGATATTTGGGCTTGCCTTTATTTGCTATTTCATACTGGCACAAGCGTCCGAAGCCCGCACAAATCTTTTGATTGTTGATGAAAGTCAGCAATATCAGGGTATTGGGAAAGATTTCTCTGAAGCTGCTAAAACTCGACTAAGCAGGATGGGATATACGATCCTGAATAAAACTAAAAAACTACAGGCCTTAGGGATAATTGAGAATTCTGTAACGCGAAACTCGCTACTGCAGAGCAACGCTATAAGGATTGCCGCTGATGAAGTCATAATTTTATTTACAAATGTTATGGTCTCACGAAATAAATTAAGGGTGAGCGCAGAAGCTTACTCTGTTGCAGCACAATCTTTTATCTTATCATGGTCCCTTCCATCAGAAGAATTATACGTTCCTGAAAACTGTGACGAGGCCTGCTTAAGAATAAATAATGACAGGCTCATTTCCAGATTAGGTGAAGAGATTGGAGATTCGATCGGAAATATGCTGGCTCGTGAGAATGGAGTTACTGACGAAAGTGGACAAACTATAGCAGCCATCGAAATTGAACTAATTGACTTTACTGACAATGAAAAA
>CABYOG010000039.1 GCA_902520575.1 uncultured SAR116 cluster alpha proteobacterium | reverse complement strand
CCCATAGGTGATGTTTCGTTGAGGCCAGAATTCGCCAGATAAGCTTGATAAAGTGAATGGTTCATTGCCTTCATCATGCCAGCTTCAAGTTCATCACGGCGTGCTTTATCAACACCAGCGTGAGTGGCATAACCGCGAACAGTTGCCAGCTCTAGGTCAATGCCCATCTCAATAGATGTCTTTGCTTTTGGAATTGGTGCCATTGGGTTTCTGTCAAGGATAACCATTGGGCACACATCACCAGCTTCAACCTGTGACAATGCTTCAGACAGGTTAAGCGTGCCAACGTCCACCGCACCGGCAACCAGCTGTGTGGCCAACTCTGCACCACCGCCAAATGGAACATAATTTGGCATTGGCTGACCCATCATCTTTGCCCACAGATATACTGTAATATGGTCGATTGTTCCTGACTGTGTGCCGCCATAAGTCAGCTTATCACCTGCTTTTACACCAGCAACAAACTCCTCAGGTGTCTTATATTTTGTCTTTTTACAATTAACCATCAGAATCTGAGGGTCGTTTGTGCCGCGGCCAAGTGGAGCCATCTCATCAAGGGTCAGCTTCGTCTTGCCTGCAGCCATTGAAATCGCATGACCAACAGTAAACATTAGAATTGTATTGCCATCTGCTGGACGTGTCTTGAAATAATTCATGGCCGCAGCACCGCCACCGCCACGTTTATTCACAACAACCATGTCCTGCTTCAGAGCACGACGGGTGCGGATCATCATCATTCTGGCGTTCACGTCTGTGCCACCGCCTGCACCAGCATGCGTGATAACTTCAATAGACCCATGGCCATCGGAAATTGCTGGTGTTGCAGTCATCATCATAGCACCTGCCATGATAGCGACACTAGAGCCCACGGCCGCCAATAGTTTAGTCGTCTTCATGTGTAGTTCCTCCCTTGGAAAATTTGGTATACACAATTCCATTTATGGAAATAGTAAACCGTGTTCTATGCACGTTGGCAAGTCATCACGATGATTCAATAAATTTTTTTGCCTTTAGAAAACTGTGCTTTTTCACTTGAAACAAAAATGAGGATAGGGTGATGCTTTTGGGGTTTTGATAAGTGCACGATTAATTACATAAGGTTACTTAATGACACAGAATGCTCAGACATATAGACAAAATAAGAGATGGGTGAGGTTAAAGGTTGACCCTGCAGACTTGCGTCCATTGATGAAGCGTGAGGATGCCCGCCCCTTTCGTGATATGTTCATATGGTTGGCTCTGATGGGTGGGTTTGCCTGCATAACCTGCTTGTTGTGGGGAAGCTGGTATGCCGTTATTCCTTTATATGTCTATAGTGTACTGTAAAGTACTGGCTCGCAGTCACGTGAACACGAGACTGGCCATGGTACAGCCTTTAAAACGAAGGCATTGAATAAATTCTTTTTTGAACTGACAAGCTTTATGGTTTTGAGAGAGAGTTTTCTGCGCACAAAAAGTCACGACACGCACCATTTACACACTATTATAACCGCTAGAGACCCGGAAATCGTCACGCCTGTTCCACCTGACTACCGTGCTTTGTTGATAAATCTGTTTATGGTAGATAGATGTACACGTGGCCTAAAAGACACAACGATACATGCTCTGAACCTTCTGACAAAAAAAGACCGGCAGAGTGGACGAACAGCCCTTCCTGTCGAAGCAGCCAGAAAAGCTCGTCTGTGGATTTTTATACTTGCGGGTACAGTGGCATCGAGCCTTTATCTATCAAGCTGGCTTCCTGTTCTTTTAATTGGGCCTTTGCCGACAATGTTCGGAGGCTCACTCAGGCATCTTTTCGCTTTATCACAGCATGTGGGGCTGGCACAGAATGTTCGTGACTACAGACTGAACACACGCACAATCCATCTAGGACCCGTCCTGGGGTTTTTGTATATGAATATGCAGTATCATCTGGAACATCATCTGTATCCGAATATACCATATTATCATTTGCCAGCGCTGCATGAATTAATAAAAGATCAATGTCCGCCAGCCTATAACGGGCTCTGGCCTGTCTTTACAGAGATGATACCTGTACTATGGCGACAGCGAAAAGACCCTAACTATTATATAAAGCGCATCCTGCCTGATTTTGCTAACGCGTCAGCTTAATCGATTTTGACCCCTGCCTCTTTTGCACGGGCCAGCATATAATCGCGCCCTGCTAGCATATCCTCGATTGTGGTGAAGCCGTTGGTGTAGTGCCCCTGATAACCTAGCCCCTCAATCTTCTTGAACATCGCACCAAAATCGATTGTACCTTCTCCAGGACGCTGATGAATTTCATAAGAGCCATTATTATCCGCCAACCTGACTTCATGACAGAGTGAGAAATCCACAGCATCAATGAAATTGGAAATGCCGACACCCGGCAAAAAATGTGCGTGATTAGCTGTAAATGACCAACGCAGGGCTGGACTTTGTACCTGCTGAAAAAAATACATTGTTTCTGCTGGTGTGACCGGCATGTAATTCACCTCTGCCAGCACAGGCTCCCAATTTAGGTTTTCCAGCAGCAACGTAACCCCTTTTTTCTCTGCATAAGCAGAAATGCGCTTCAGCCGTTCAATTGAGGCCTGCATGCGAATTGTACGGCAGGCGGTAAAATGATAGCCGCCATGCACCACAATCCATTCCGCCCCAATTTGCGGAGCCAAATCGATATAAGCTTTCATGTATGCATCGACCGCATCTCGGCAGAACGGTGAAATTTCAGCAACGTTGACGCCAGATAGAGTATGAAGCCCCAGTCTCAGCCCATGTTTTTCCTTGGCTGAGCGCACACCCTTAATCCGCTTAGCATCAAAGCTTTCCAACGCATTCGGATGAATATCTGTCTGCACATCGATGATTTGAACATCATTCTGTGCCGCCCACTCAATTCCATCTTCGACAGATACGCGTCGACCAATATCAATGCCTATACGTTGTTTCAGTGTCAGCTTTGCCATCCCATACCCTTTTGACGCGATTAGCGTCCCTTGAATTGCGGTTTACGCTTTTCCATAAAAGCCCGACGACCCTCAATATAATCTTCACTGTCAAAACAAGCTTTGACAAGCGCATCAATGTGGGCACGGTCACGTTCTGTTTCAGCCTTTTGTATATCCGCAGTAATCGCCTTTACTGATGCCATCGTCATTGGCGCGTTTTCAGCGATGCGCTTGGCGTAATCTGCCACATAAGCTTCAAGCATATGCCCAGGCAGTACACGATTAACTAGCCCCATATCATAGGCCTCCTGTGCGGCAAACTGACGGGCAGTAAAGAAAATTTCCTTTACCATTGACGGGCCAACCAGAGCTGACAGGCGGGATACGCCGTCAAACCCGTAACCCAGTCCTAGCCTTGCTGCTGGAACAGCAAAACGTGATTTATCCTCGCACAGCCGGATATCGCAGCAGACAGCAAGCCCCATCCCGCCACCGATACAATAGCCGGTGATTTGCGCAATTGTTGGTTTTGGAAACGTAAATACGGCATTATAGAACCGGGTAGAGGCAGCTGTATAAGCTGCAACTTGCGCCTCACTTGACCGTTCTTTTTCAAATTTGGAAATGTCGGCCCCTGAAGCAAAAGCTTTCCCACCTGCACCGCGAATAATCAAAAGCCGCACATTATCATCTAAGGCCATAGCTTCCACAACTTCTGCAGCAGCTTCGTACATTGCAAGAGAAACAGCATTGTGTCTTTCAGGATTATTGATCACCACATAGCCTGTGAGATCAATGCAACCAGCGAGGATTTTGCCTTCTGCATAACTGTCTAAATCAGAAAGTTTCATATCACACCCTTATTAGCAAACGCATCAATCTCGGCATCGCTATATCCATATTCGGCAAGTATCTCGCGACTATGTTCACCTTTGCCTGGAGGCGGGCGTTGAATAGAGGGATCCGCATTGCTCATGATAATTGGCTGACCCACTACCTGAACTGCGCCCCGCTCGATGCTGTTCATATCTCGGGCAATGCCCAGATGACGGACCTGTTCATTTGAGAAGACTTTATCAATGGTATTGATCTCACCACTTGGGACGCCAGCAGCATTAAGTCGTTTTATCCAATTTTTGCTGCTATCTTTTTTCATATTTTCATTTATGAGTTCGCCCAAAAGGTCACGGTTTTCACTTCGACTATCTCGTGTTTCAAACATCTCATCATCTAATCTACTATCCCCAACTTCTTCCTTGAACCTCTTCCAAATATGTTGTCCGACAGCAGCGATATTTATGAACCCATCACTTGTTTCAAAAACCCCTGTTGGTATGGAAGTAGGGTGATTGTTTCCTGCTTGAGGAGGCACTTCTGAGTCCATAAGCCACCGAGTTGCTTGAAAATCTAGCATGGCGATCTGGGCCTGCAAAAGCGAAGTTTGCACCCACTGCCCCTCACCTGTTTTCTCGCGTCCTAGAAGTGCCAGCAAAACTCCCTGCGCAGCAAAACCGCCAGCGGTTAGATCAGCAATCGGAATACCGACCCGCATTGGCCCCTGCCCGGGCGCACCTGTAATTGACATCAGCCCACCCATACCTTGGGCAATCTGGTCAAATCCAGGCCGCTTTGATAAAGGACCATCCTGACCAAAACCAGAGATAGAGGCATAAACAATGCGAGGGTTAAACGACTTTATAGTCTCATAATCAATGCCAAGACGATGTTTAACATCAGGCCGGTAATTTTCAACGATAACATCTGCTGTTTCTGCCATCTTTAAAAAAATGGATTTACCTGCATCAGATTTCAGATCAAGCACCATAGATCGTTTATTGCGCTGCAGATTCTGAAAGTCAGAACTGTCACGTGTTCCCCCCATATCCGACCCGGCCTCAGATGGTGTTTCTATCTTAAGTACATTTGCTCCCCAATCCGCAAGTTGACGCACACACGTCGGACCTGATCGTACGCGGGTCAGGTCAAGCACGGTTATATGATCGAGAATGGGACAAGACGGCTCAAATGCCATAACAAAATCCTTTTATACATGACTGCTGCAGGAATGAGGCATGCAAAACCACCTGCAAGAGGAGTAAACTAAAATATTGAATACCAAATTAAGACGCTTTAATGTCTAGCTGTCAACATGGTTAATCGCGCCTTCCGCAAGGCTAAAAACTAAATCTCATCTGACGGAAGCGATGCGAGCAAAGATGGTTTTGCATGAGGCCCCTGAAGAGGTATATCTCCACTTTGATCTATGCTTAATTCCGAAAAGTCCTGGCCTTGTGACAGGAAGAAAGGTCCCCTTAAAATGAGCAACCATCTTTATGATCGTGTATTTGCCCCGCATGAAGATAATCCAAAACCTTTCCTGATTGGCGAGACACAGACATTATCCTATGCCACTTTTCATGAACAGGTGAATAAGCTGGCGCGTGCGCTGATTGCCAGTGGTCTGAAAACAGGAGACAGAGTCGCAGTACAAGCGGCTAAATCAAATACCCAGCTTGCTCTTTATGTGGCAACAATTAAGGCTGGTGGTGTTTATCTGCCTTTGAATACAAGCTACACCGCCCATGAACTTGAATACTTTATTTCTAATGCGCAGGCCCGTCTGGTTGTTGTTGATGAAAAGGCCAAACAGGCAGTAACCCCCATAGCAGAAGCGCAAGGGGCAAATTTGCTCACCCTGAATGCAGATGAAAGCGGCACCCTACCTGCGCTAGCAAAGCAGCAAGCCGCTCAGTTTGAAGCCGTTGCTAGAGGCTCTGAGGATCTAGCTGCCATTCTATACACATCAGGCACAACCGGCCGGTCCAAAGGTGCGCAGCTCTGTCATCGTAACCTGCACTCCAACACAGAGGTGTTGCGTGATTTTTGGCAGTTTAAAAAAAATGATGTGTTGTTGCATATGCTGCCAATATATCACACCCATGGTTTGTTTGTGGCCTGCAATCTGCTGGCTATGGTTGGGGGTAGCATGATCTTTTTACCAAAATTCGACGCTGATAAAGCGCTGTCTTTCTTGCCGCGAGCTACAACAATGATGGGGGTTCCGACTTTTTATACAAGATTGCTAAATGAGGAGCGGTTCACCCGCGAAGCCAGCCAGCATATGCGCCTTTTCATTTCCGGCTCTGCCCCACTTTTGGCTGAAACGCATAAAAGCTTTGCCGCCCGTACGGGTAAGAAAATACTGGAACGATACGGAATGACCGAAACCAATATGAGTACATCAAACCCTTATGATGGCGAGAGGATAGCTGGCACAGTTGGCGTGCCACTGCCAGGTGTTGAGCTGCGGATTGCAGATGCTAAAACAGGTAAATCAGTGCCTGATGGTGAGATTGGCATAATTGAGCTTAAAGGCGATAATGTGTTCACAGGATACTGGCAAATGCCTGAAAAGACGAAAGAATCCTTTCGTGATGACGGGTACTTTATCACCGGGGACATGGCTCGCATTGACGAGCATGGCTATATCGTCATTGTCGGGCGGGATAAAGATTTAATCATTTCTGGCGGGCTGAATGTCTATCCAAAGGAAATTGAAAGTATGGTAGATGAGCTAGAAGGGGTCACTGAATCAGCTGTGATTGGTGTGCCACATCCTGACTTTGGTGAGGCTGTTGTTGCTGTAATTGTGGCAGCAGACAAAACATTGAATGAAGAAAGCGTCATGGAGTTCTTGGCTAATAAGATAGCAAAATTCAAGCAGCCTAAAGCTGTGTTTTTTGTTGAGGCGCTGCCGCGAAACACAATGGGCAAGGTGCAGAAAGTAACGCTGCGTGCAGAACACAAAGAATTGTTTGTTTAAACAAACAGGTCCATATTACAGATTATCCTGTTCTGTGGAGGAAATGGAGAGACCATAATGCTGAACACACCCTCATCACTTTCGGGACCGTTTATTGAGGCATATTGCGATAACTGCCCGGAGATTGACGACACAGCCTATATTGCCAGTACTGCTGCTATTATGGGCTCTGTTCGAATCGGCGCGGACTGTTCCATCTGGCACAATGTGACTCTGCGCGGTGATGCCAATTACATCACTATTGGCAAGGGCAGCAATATTCAAGATAATTCAGTGGTGCATATTGATTCAGGAACATTGCCAACTATCATCGGAGAATATGTCACAGTTGGTCATGGCGCTATTGTCCATGCCTGTACCCTGCAGGATAATAGCTTTGTTGGTATGGGCGCTATTGTGCTGGACGGGGCTGTCGTGGAAAGCGGTGCAATGGTGGCAGCTGGTGCGCTTGTGCCACCTGGTAAAACTGTCCCTTCCGGCCAGTTATGGGCGGGTAGCCCGGCAAAGCTAATGCGCGAACTAGATGAAGCCACACAGCAAAAGTTCCTGCAGACTGCGCATAAATATGTTGAATTCGGACGGGCAGCCAGGCTTGGCGTTGCCGGCGGACCTTATAAATTCACGCCTGTACCTTTGCCACCAAAAACAAACTGAACAGCTTATCTCTGCTGCTATTTTGACTAGTTATCAACACAAGGCGCACCGCAGGGCGCACAGGCATTGCCGAGCTCAGACGGCGAGCCGACATCAGTCAACGCGTTGCTGGTCAAATGATCAAACGTCATGAGGATGGCGCCAAGAACGATTAGCATCAGATAAATTTTCTTTGGTGAAAGTATCATTGCTACGTCCTGCCTATTTTTCCAGTCCGAAGCGCGGTCGTATCTGAATGCCTGCCCAGCTGCCCGTCATCGCCACAACAAACCAGATCCAGCCATGCAATGAGCCAGAGGCAATTCCACCCAGAAAGGCCCCAATATTACAGCCAAACGACAGTCTTGCCCCAATTCCCATCAAAACTCCTCCAACGGCTGCAGCAACCAACTGCTGTCCTGACGGCCAGTTTTGACGTGAGAGCTGACCAGAACCAGCGGCAACCATGGCTGCCCCCAAAACCATACCTATATTCATCAAGCTGGATATATCTGATAACAGTGAATGGCTTAATGCGCGCGCTGGGCCCGGCCACTGCCAGAAAGTGAAATTTTCCACAGGTATGCCAATATCCTGCGCTAGTTTTGCGCCCCATAAGGTAAAGCCAAATGTAACGCCCCAAGGATGTCCAGACAGCACAAAAACAGCCCAGCATAATGCAGCGATAACCAGACACGCTAGCACCAGACGTTTTGAGAGCTGTTGGCCACGGTGGCGCCCCAGCAGATAAAAACCAAAACCGGCAACACTAATAAAAGAAAGATTGACAATTGTGCGCAGACCATCAGACAGACTGCCTGCGATGGCCACCGGCCCTACTGATCCCCAGCCTAATGCAGATGGAAGCAAAAATGATCCCAGAACAGAGCCTATAATGAAAAATGGCAGCGCAACCAACATCCGGCCTGAACCGCTCCCAAAGCTGTACAACACGCCAGATCCGCAGCCATTTGCAAGCTGCATGCCGAGGCCAAAAATAAAGGCCCCGACAAATAACGAAATAGTCACAGGGGCAACGGTCCCGGCCGCGCTCAGCCCCAGCGCAGATGCCGGAATAAAGACAATCGCACACAAGCCAATAAGCAGAAAATGGGCGGCAAGCCCCATTACCTCACCCCGCACCAGCGCATGTC
>CABYOG010000038.1 GCA_902520575.1 uncultured SAR116 cluster alpha proteobacterium | reverse complement strand
GCTATTGAATAACTTTATAGTCATATCTTTCAACATACCTCGTCCTAACTCCAAGCTCGCTTGCAAGCGCTAATCTTTCTTGAAATGTGTCAACCACTGAGCCAAACGCAATGCGGGCCATATTGCAAGTAGTTGTGCTGCAATAAAAAAACCGCTGGCTTGAGGTGCAATTCCAGAAAAAGTATCTGAAAATGACCTTGCAATTGTGACAGCTGGGTTTGCAAAGCTAGTTGAAGATGTGAACCAGTATCCAGCAGAAATATACAGCCCAACCAGAAGTGGAACATTAGTTGGTGCATTGATACGCCCCATCAAAATGACGAATATCAAGCCAAACGTAGCCACGAATTCAGCCAAATATATCGGGGGGCTGGCCCTGTCTGTTTGTGCAATTTGCAATATTGGTAAATCAAACATCACATGGGCAAGCGCAGTCCCCGCAACACCGCCACCAAATTGACTAATAACATAGAAAAAGGATGTTTTGGCAGACAAATCTCCAGAGCAGAAAAATGTTAGTGTTACTGCTGGATTAAAGTGAGCCCCCGATACCGGTCCTAAAATACTAATTAGGACAAATAGTATACAGCCTGTTGCTAGAGTATTGCCAATCAACGCAATAGCATCTATTCCGCCAGATAATTGATTTGCCATTATTCCAGAGCCAACCACCGTTGCAACAAGGAGTAGCGTTCCAATAGCTTCAGCACATAATTTTCTTAACATTATTCAAACCTTCATACCTACGATAATAGGACAACCCAATCCTTATGACCGTTCCTTCGCTGTATTATTCGGCAAATCACTTAAGACCTATCCAGTTTGTCCGAAAAAGCTAATAACACAGCTGATATTGATAATGCTAAATGTACCGCAATTTGTAGGTAGGCTGTTTGATTGAATTCGCCTCTGCCCTTTTTCTAAAATTATTTATATGCAGATGACAATGCTCCCACAGCAAAAGCATAACAAGAATTTTTGTTGATTCCAACTGAGTCAACGAAATGCTCCATTGACTTGGGAATCTGTCTAGCCGGTCACTTATTTCTGAAATAATCTCGATTGAGAGGTTGGGCCGCTATTTTACAAACAAGCCAAAAAACAGCAAAAACTAGCCAGATTATCAGTTCAGTTAAAGGAACGTCACTTTTGAACACGATAATTCCACCGGTTAGCACAAGATAAAAAAGATACTGGGTTAAAAAATGTATCGGCAGATACTCCTGATTTTGCTCAATAATGTGAAGAACACCATAATGGGCGAAAGTGAGAAGCATTGCTATTCTGATGGTTTGTAGTCGGTTGATGGGTATCTCTTCTGCACTGGAAGTTACCCATGGAAAATAGATAGTGATGCCTAGAAATTCGGAAGCCGAGACAGTGATGGTCCAAATTACAAACAGTGCAATGACAGAATTTGCAAGAAGCTTATGCGCCCATGCACAAACTAGATAGCCCGTGCAAGGCGGTTAATCGGCGCGCTATTGATTTAAAGAAAACGTAATAAATTTGTTATGAATTGTCTTTTATAATACGAATGGTAAAATATTATAGGGTTGGTAAAAAAAAGGAGGGGAAAATGTTCATCTCAAGAAGAATTGTAACACCATATGTAGGTAAGACCCAGCTAGTCATCGAACGAGCAAAAAAAATGAGTGCCATTATGGAAACGCATGGGGCAAAGACCAGAGTTGCTCAGGTTTACGCAGGAGAGGGTGCTGGTGACATTCACCTATATGGATTTTTTGATACGATGGCTGCTGGAACAAAAGCAGCAACCGGGATGCTTGAAGATAATGCGCTTGCAACTCTTTTTGATGAAAGAGCTAAAGCTCCTGGTGGTGATATGAAAGGGCCAGATATTTTCAGGAATGTTTATGGCGGTATAACAGGTATTAAGAAAGCTGTCATTCAGAGAGCTTATGAGATGGACAGAAGAAACCTTAAGGCTGCGGTTGCTTTGTTGGAAGAAGTCAGTGACATCTTCTCCGGTGAGAATATTGACGTAAACGCCGTTGTTCCAGTGTTTTCGCATAAAATGGATGTTCTGATTGTTGCCTATTTCTTTGAAAACTTTGCTGCTCTTGGTGATGGGGTAGACAGAATTGGAATGTCTGAGGCTTTTCAGTCAATTGTGGAGCGGTCACACGAACTGGGCCGAATGTTCGAGGCACGGACAACAATATTAATCGACTAACAATTATGTAATCTTCTTCACAGAGGAACGGGTTAGCTATTTCTTTTGGAATAATTGAATCAGCTGACCACATTTACTGAGCCCAATTGTATTAGACATTGAAAGGAAAAGCTATGTCAATAACCATGCATATAACCATAAAAACCAAAGATGGTTGTTTTGATGAATTTCATGCCCTTGCAAAAAAGGAATTAGCATTTACCCGAGCCTCTCAAGGATGTTTATCAATCCACACCTCATCCTCTAGGAATATAAACACGCTCAAATTTGCCGAGGTTTGGGAAAGCGAAAATGACTTTAACACCTATTTTGAAAAAAGAGTTGAACGTAGCGGGGCAGATTTTGCGCGCTTACTGGTAGGTCCGCCAGAAAAAGAATGCTTCCAAACTGATGATTGGGGATATGGAGATGAGTGGAAAAAATAATTGCCGCTTTTTCTCGACTTCGTTTATTGAATATGAGCGCGATGTAACTAACATAATTTGGCAGTGCAGCCGGTAATCCTCTTATCTCTGAACAATAGAGCGAGACGCTTTTAATGCACCATCTTTCTTTGTTCGTTAAAATTTAGGAGGTTCTCTCCATGTATGTTCGTGTTGCTGAAATCACTTCTCAGTCTTCACTTCAATTTAAGTTGCTGATGGCTTTTATTGAAAATGAGTTTCTGCCTAGAAACATAAAAGCCGGGCAACTAAGTGGTGAAATTTTTCGAATTTCTGATAACTCATGTTTTGTTATCTCGCGCTTCACCTCAAAGGCTGAGGCAAACAAAATAATGGCAATAATGAAGACAGAATTAGAGGAAATGAAAGGGTCTAATAAAATCAAAATGATTGAGGGTGAACGCTTTATACATTTAGGCCAAGATATGAGCTCGCAAGGTTGAGTTGACACAATATAGCGACAGTTTTAAATGCATACGGACTATGTATAAGCATCATTTTTGTTAACAGGTTAGGTGACTAAACGTCATGACATATGCCCAATGAACGATTTTCTGAGCATAGTCACAGCCGGGATTTTTTCTTGTGTTGCTTTGGACCTGTTTGGCCGTATTTTACTAATTTTATTCAAGATACCCGAACCCTCATGGGATGTTGTTGGTCGATGGGTTTTTTACATGGTCAGTCGAGGAGCGGTTTTTAATCCACAGATTTCATATGCTACGCCAATTGCTCATGAAGTAAAGATTGGCTGGTCTTTCCATTATTTTATTGCTCTTGCTTGGGCTGTTGTATTTTATGCATCTTTCATTAGTTATCCGTTATTTGAGTTATCCTATAGAAATGGGCTATTTTTTGGTGCATTAACAACGCTTGCTCCGCTATTTATTTTCATGCCTTTCACTGGTCAGGGAATGTTAGCAAGAAAAACTCAAATGCCTTATTTGACTTCGCTTATTCTATTAGCGAGACATTCTATTTTTGGATTAGCAATGTTTGTGGCGTTCACTTGGTTTCATTAGCCCGTCAGCAGACAATCCTTTGCACCCACTCCCACTTCTTATCAAGGCTATACCCCTCTCCATAAGCTTGTCCCACACCAGCGGTACTCCAGCCCCCTATTTGGTCAATCATATCTGATGGACATTGTACGGCTCTGAGGCGGTCTCTAAGTGAGTGTCTGAAGGAGTGTATGACACACCCCTCTGGCACTCTTGGCTTAAGCCATTTGTTGATGGCTGCTGATGCAGAGTTGGCATTAGTGGTTGAAGTGGAGTTATATCTAGGGAAGGCAAAGGTGTGATGGGGATTGCTCTTTATCCTTTGAGCTGCCCATAGCGATGCACCTACTAGAGGTATCTGCCTCTGACTGCCTCTGGTCTTTAAGCTCCTCCAGGGATAAGGGGTGAGGTTGATGTAAGGGATGTCGTCATCAAGGATGATGTCATTGACATGAAGCCCAGCGGCCTCAGATAACCTCATACCAGTGTCACTTATTAAAGCGACCAACCACCTAGCTTCATCATCTTCTTCTCTACAGTCTTGTTGTATCTGTCTGATATTCTCTATGGGTATAGGCTTACGCTTCTTACTGTCATCTAAGTCAGGAAGATAAACCCTTGAGAAGGCGTTCTTGCAGTCTAGACCATGCTCTTGAATACACAGATTGATGATAGAGCGTATGGTGGAGAAGTTCCTCTTTACAGAGTTGGTCGTTAATCCCTTCTTCAATAGATAGTCTCTGTAAGAAGCAGCGTCAGACGATGCATACTCATCTATTGGCCTGTCACCTAAGACATCTATAACAGACTGAATGTTTCTCTCTGCCCCTCTATGAAAGACTTTATCCTTATTGCTTCCTTTGAGCCTTAGATACAGCTCCAGAGCCTCTGAAAGGGTCATAGAAGAGGAATTAGAAAGAGATAGAGGTTTATCTCTCAGCAAATGCAATGCTGGTATGTCGAGCTTAGACAGCCTCAGAGACAGCCAGTAATCTTCTAGTCTCTGAGCAATAGACATACCGGCTCTAACGGCTTTGTCTTTACGACTGGTCTTCAGACAAATCACTATACTTGATGACTTATAATACTCTTGGATATCTTTAGGCACTCTTCGAACGAAGTAATATGTTGTGCCTCTTTGGTACACATATTGTACCACTCTACGTTCTACCACAGCAAAACCACCCACACAGTTACACACCGAAAAGCTCGGGATAACAGTGGGTTGACGTGGGTATCGTGGATACGATGAGTAAGGTAATGGTGCGGCTGAGAAGTAGGTCTGCGCTACACTGAAGCACCATTTCCAATTGAACTACAGCTATACTGCCAGTTTATGTGAAGCACTTATGCTGTCAACACGCACAAATGTTTCTCAGTTTGTTTCACAGTGATTAGAAATCTTCGGGTAATGGGATAAGCCTATATATCCTTATCGTTATCAGTACAGAGTAAGTGACCAGCTAAGTGAGTTTATAGTTTAATGGAACATCACTTACCTACCCCCATGCGTGGGCCAGTGCCACCTATACGGATATATATTCATGTGCCGTTACAATGATTGAGGAATTCAAAACCTTTTTTTGCCATTCACCCTTATTAAACCTTTCTTAGGGCAATACTCATAAATATTTTCATCAACCAGCACATTCTTTTGAGATGATTTCCATTTAAATTCAATACAACTATTTTCATCTTTTCCCAAATTTAGGATTGTTATCAACTTAGTGCGTTTGTAATTTCCCTTTTTTTTATCATAATAATTTGAGGAAAATGAACGACTTTCCCCTTGCTTCCAAAATCCAATTGGAAATTTGCAACCATTTTCTATAACTCGATTGCCTCTATTGTCAAAAACTCTTCCCAAACATTGATTATTGTTTGTGTATGTCCAAAGTTGAGAGATTTCTTTTTTCAATTTCTTACTAAAGCGAGAACGAACATACACCCTTATATTTTCTTTCGTTGCAGGGTTCTCCCAATTGATAGGCCCTTTAATTCTGTGTCTTTCTTTATACCCAAATTTAAAGTCAACCTCAGGAAATGGTAGTTTTTGAGTCGTTGTAATATTTTCTCCTAACCACAATTCTATGGGAATAAACCTCTCATTCGCAAAGGTTGTGATTGGAAATGTCGTTCCAAAGCTAAACAGCGTAGCAACCAACAATATTCCAAAGACCTTGTTCATAATGATGATGCTATCAGGAGATTTGTAGGTTGGGTAGTAGTAGCTAATAGTTAAGGTAGTTAATAACTATGTACTCTGAATGGCTGAAAGACGCTTTTTTGCTTTTCTGCGGAGTATGTATTTTTCAGCTATTTTCCGAGCCGCTTTTTTATCTTCGTCAGTGAAGTTTTGATAGGCATGGTTTCCGAAACAAATTTCTGCTGCAGCGTCATATACCAAGGCTGCTTTAACTTCCGTTTTGTGTCGTCCCAAGTAAAGTTTTCCATATTTGTCTTTTAATTGCGCACACCAAACATCCTCACTAGCCCTTTTAAATACACCTTTGTATACGGATGAAGTTTCTTCTTTTCCTCTGCGGCTTTCCATCACACCTTTCCGCCCAAGTGCGAATAAGTTTTGTTCTCTGCAGTCCAGAGTGATTTTGTTATGAAATCCAACGTGCCGTGAACCCATAATCAATTGATGAAGGTATACATGCTTTCCGTCAATCACTGCCCTAGCATATACTCCACCATCCGTTACTTGGCAGAACCACGGTGCACCTCTTACCACGGCTTTCCAGTGACACTTGTCAATAAGTGCAAACATTCCTTGTGATATAGGAAGACGCACAACATCATCACCAAAATTATCCGTCAAATTTTCTATTGATTGACGATATTCACTTAGTTCTGGTTTTTGAATTTTTGTGTCCATGAATTCAATATAAGCGCTGAAACAAAAAAAGTCAATAACATATTGTTTTTATTGAAATTTATACAATAGCTAAAGGGTACGTTTAGGTATTGTACAAAATCTTCGGGTAATGGAATAAGCCTAGTGTGTCTAACCGTTATCAGTACAGTGTAAGTGACCTCACTTAGGTGTCATTAACAATCATAATCTATACACCGCTATGCATGAGCCATAGGCCATGCCTACGTATATGTTCATGTATAGCTACACAGATTAGGGCATATGCCTGTTAACCATTTTAATGGCTGTATAAGACTCATACAGAGGCATCTTCACTGTTCAGCAAGATGTACACCTAAACTGCCTTACACAGGCTGTATGACTCTTATATGGACACACAAGGGGTGGGGCATGAACCACTGGGGGTATGCACGTAGTTATACTCAGGCTGTTACACAGATTAGGTGTTATTAGAGTTCCTACTGAGTATAGGCAAAGTGAGGCATGGTAGGTGTCTTTATACCTACCTTCATAATAACACTTACATGTATCACTTAACTATGCATTTAACATGATTACACATCATGTGACCCCCCTCATACATGGGCCATAGAGGGGTGTGCAGATATTATGTTGTTAGGGTGAACAACCTATTACCAAGTGAAGCGATTTTATCTAATGATGATTACTCGTTTCAGCCAGTTTTTTTTACTTTTCTGGTAATTTCCAACATCCTTTTTTTAAGCTGATGTTGAAGAATTTTTATGTCATATGGTTTCATTTTTTTCCAATTGTGACATTCCGAGCGAGTGCGGCCGCAACCCAAACACCAACCTTTTGGTCCAGAAAAATCGCAGATATCAATGCAAGGACTTTTTGCTGACTTCATATGCTTTTTTCAAAAGTAAATACTTAGCTATTGGTAAGAACTTATTAAAATTATCGTTGAGACTAACATAATCTTTTTTGGAGTAATGTGATAAATCCAACGTTATCAATAGATGTTTGAGTATACCAAGCTTTCAACCTTTATCGAAGGACTTTTCAGTCAAATTTAAAACTAGGTCTGAATTTGTTTTTATTGGAGGGTATCTTCCCAGAATACCCGCTCGCAAAACTTTTGGACGTTCGCTACGCAATACAAAACCCTCTGGAGCATTCTGGAACAACTCAGCAAACTCTTGAAGTGCCCTCACATGTTGAGGGCATTCGGGATCGAGGTCTCCAAATGAATAAGTAAAGTGTTCTGCACCAGCAAAAGAAACAACACACGGTCTTTTGCACTGGCTCATGCAGTGAACGCCCCTAAGAGCCAAGCTGTTATGTTCACCAGCATATTTCATAAACTTTTCGGCAAGTCGAGCACCACCTCGAGTTTCATAAATATGTTCACGCCCATCACGGCAACGGGTACAGATTGATAGCAATATATTGGTTTTATTCATAAGTGCTCGTATGTGTTGTGTATAATGACAACGTCAAATTAACTCTTTTGTCGCCCCGTGGACGTAACAGCACCACTGTCACGCTTAGCAAAAGCAGCAAGTGTTTATTGCTTTAATTCAAGAGCAAAAGGCTCTCTTCAGAGAGTAATTACTTGGTCTGGAGGACTTCCAGCAAGAGCCTGATAAAGTTGTGGAAAACAGCCAGCTTGCACGCCATCCACCAATCCTTTTGGTTTAACCTGTCCGCTTCCACACTGCTCAAAAGTTCCCTCTGCCAGCTCACGCCTTACCGCACACTGATCGCAGACCATCAACAACATTCCTTTTTCTTTTGCTATTTTGCTCAGTCGTTCCCCCACCGGGTTGTCTTTCTGAAGGCAGAAAATGTTATCATCAAAGAAAAACATTCCAACAACATCAACCATGTGTGTGTCGCTTTCGAGCTGAGGCAAAATCATGCTACCTAATTGAAAGGTACTTGCCATCCCTGTCTTAAATACGTACGCAATTTTCATCAAAATCTCCAATTTTTAGCACAGAGTAGGGAATTTAAAACTACAAGTGAGAAAATGTTATATTATAATGTAACATTTTTGAAAACACTATTTTCGTGTCTCCTTATACTTAATTACTCTGTCCCTATTCCAACTCTTCACCTAGAAAATTAATATCTTCATCCATTTATCACTAAATCATGGTGAAACTTGCGACTGCGCTGAACCTGTGGCTAACTTTAGTAGCTTTCGAATTTAACCTTCCATCCGTTGCACACCCTAACAACATAATACCCACACACCCTCTATGGCCCATGCGTGGTAGGGTCACATGATGTGTAATCACTCGCAGTGCATAGTTAAGTGATACATTGAAGGTGTATTTATAAAGGTAGATGTGTAATCACTTAAGGTTATCCCATTAC
>CABYOG010000037.1 GCA_902520575.1 uncultured SAR116 cluster alpha proteobacterium | reverse complement strand
AACCCCTAAATATTAGAATAGGCATTAACACTGGGTATTGTAACGTTGGCAACTTTGGTTCTGAAGACCGATTAGATTACACAATTATTGGAGGTGAGGTGAATTTAGCAAGCCGTCTCGAATCTAATGCATCAGTTGGACAAATACTGGTTTCTCATGAAACCTACTCGTTAATAAAAAATTCAATCACTTGTGAAGAACGTGAAGAGATTAATGTCAAAGGACTAGCGCATAAGGTGCGAACATATCAAGTGATAGACAAGAAAGAAAAAAATGAAAAAAGGGTTACCAAACTTAAAGATAATTATGATGGTTTTTCATTATCTATTGATCTTGATGTCTCACCAAAAGCGGAGGTTATTGCCTCATTGAAAAGTGCGCTAGCCAAAATACAAAAAAATTAACAAGCAAACAAATTGATGAGTGTCCAACACAAGGTAGTTAATTAAATACTAAAAAACACTCAATTGGGAGAGACCCCTAATCTATGCATAGGCTTTAGAACAGATAATGATAGGCTTAAACAAAATTTAAACGACATGCAACGGAGTAGTGCCTTTCTCAACGCCCCTTGTATTTATTGCGGAACACCTATCTTGGAAGGAGAATATCATGGCAAAACTATTAGTACATATTCACAGTCATCCAGAAATGAAGAATAACGTCACAATGGGTCTATTGGTTGCGGTGACAGGCCTAAAAGAGGGACATGATGTCGAAATCTTCTTTGCAGCAGATGGAGTACATCTTCTCAATTGTAAAAATGAGGGTGAAATAGTTGGGCAAGGAACAGGAGATGTTAAACTTCATCTCGATGCACTAACAGAAGGAAATGTTAAAATGTTCGTATCTGGAATGTCGTCAAAAGCACGAGGGTACGATGAAAGTCTGCTAGAAGGTTATAATGCGGAATTTGCAATGCCAGATACATTGATCAAGCGCTCCATAAATGCGGACAGTGTGCTGTGCTACTAACGAACAAAAAGTTTTCTCAAAAGAAATACTTTTGTGAAATCACAGGTCTCCCATTTTGAATGTGAGGCATAGTGCAGTCATTAACAACATAATACCCACACCCCCCCTGGCCCATGCATGGGGTGGGTATTATATATATGGCGCGTTAGTTCCACTTTAGGGGGTACATTGCCTCGTTGCGCCTAAGAAAAGGTGGGGTGAATGGAGGGTTAAAAGTTGCTTTCAAAGGTGGTCCTATTGTAACCAAGCCGTCTTTCTCCATGGCAGCTTTTAACTCTTCATGGTGTTTTATAAAGTTGCTGTCAGAGGCAAAGCCGGAATATGAAATAACAGCAAAATACTCCTTTGGCAGGTCAATTATCTGAACTCGTTTATCAGTTGGCTTTGGAGCATTTTGCTTTGAATACCGACTTGGCAAAAAGAACCTCATTACCATCTGGCCATTGTTTTCTGATTGAGTGACTGGTGCAGTCATATCAATTTCTTTGGATTGAGTAACTGGCACTGTCATTTGGATTTCTTGAATGTCTTTATTTGCCCCAGATATATAATCAAACAGGACCCGGAACCCGCTATCTTCGTCACCATGAGTCACTTCTGCTACTGTGCGCCTCTCATAGCGTCTGACCTCATAAACATGAGACTTTTTGATGATTGTGAAGTTTGGCTCTTTATAAGACATGGCTGGAACAGATACAGTTATGTAGGAAAAGAAAGCAAATAAAACAATGCCACCTCGGATTAGGTTATTCCGCTCCACCATATTGTCTTTCCATATAGTTTCTCATTTTATAATATTTTAAAAACTGTCTAGCCAGTTGGAAAGCTCACACTCATGTACCGACCTTTTGAAAACCGTTTGGCTAAGATTATAACGCTCTTTTAATGCCGCTCTATTCTTATCTTCATTTAGGTGATAAAAATCATTGATGATTTCTTCCCTGCTAAGCCCTGCCGGAGCATTTAACCTAATAGCGGATGGCGCTTCAAAAATATCCACAAAATCAGAACGTTCAAGACATTTCGCAATATCACTAAAATGCAATTCAGGATGATATTGCACTCCCCAAAACCGGATATCCGATGCCTTGGCCGCCACAGCCTGTATGGCACAATGCGAATTTCCAGATAAGATATCTACCGCATGCCCTGTATGCTGCACTTCATCACGGTGCATACATAAAGCGTCGAATAGGGTTGGTTTATTTTTATATAATGCATGTTTTTCACCAGTGTCATTTATCTGAATATCGCGGGCTATAGCGATTTCTGGACCTAATGGATTGGCCCAAATTCGCCCACCCAATACAGCAACCCCCAACTGCATGCCATAGCATGACCCAAAAACAGGCTTGCTGCTTTTAAAAGCTGCTTCCATTATTTTTCGGGCAGGCGCTGCCTCATCTTCGTCTGCTGACCAATAGACGCCAGAACCTGTAAATACCACTCCATCTATATCTTGCCAATGAACAGGAGGGGCAGGGTCATTTGAAAAATGCGGGCGGGTAATTGTAATTTGCATATTTTTTTCTAGACCTTGGAGAACCGCGGCATAACGCTCTGCCGCCCCGACTAGTTTGCCGTCGTTGCACTGTGTAACGAGCCCTTCATGGTTGCCCTCAACAACTAGGATATTTTTACCGGATTCATCTACTGATTTCATCGTTACTTATTTCTTCTTTTAAATGGGCCACTAGTGCGTCAATAGCCAGTTTCCTTTTCCAAGCTCGAAGATTGGTTGACTAAAGCCTTTACCTAATTGAATGGAAATGAAGAGCGTGGAGCGGCAGGAATTACTAACTTGAGGTTTTTACCTTCAGCTACAGGAACACATGTAAAATTTGGTGGCGGCATTCCTATTTCTCTCATCTCCATGCCTGTGTTTTGCGCTTCAGCATAACAACTACCAGCATCCTCATAGCGAAGACCACTATCCACAAAATTTCCTGATAACACCCATAGAAGCAGAAACTCCACTACTCATCTCCTGCAAACATAGCACATGCTTACAATTCAATGAGATACACATCATTTGATGGAAAGAATGGTGCTGGTGGAGAGGTTAAATGCTCTAGCCATGCACCAAGCTGCATCTCTATGTAAGACTTATCAATAGGTTATGTTTTCTGCCTTCACTGTCAATAGGCACGAAATGTACCTCAGTTTATACATCAGAAAATGCTTACCGTTATCAGTACAGAGTAAGTGTATCACTGAGAGTGCTACTCCCAAAAATCTATGGATAAGCATTTAGGTGTATTTATAACCCTTATGAATAGTCACTTACATGTGTCACTTAACTATGCATTTAACATGAGTACATATCATGTAACCCTCCCCATGCATAGGCCATAGGGGGTGCGCAGGTGTTATGTATATGGGGTGTGTAATGGACGGGGGTAGAAGTCTTAAATTATCCACCGGCTTGGGAAGTTAACTTTTCACTCAGAGTCGCATTGAATGCACCTAATTCAAAATTGACCCTGCACTCAAACATCCCAGAATAACCAGCAAAGAATTCTTTTAGTCTTGGAAGCGATTGTTTCGCCTGCTCCGTTGACTTAAAAAAGTATATCGCCATGCCTTTGTCTGGCGCTATGTGAAAAGTGTCAACTTTTGTTAAGCCCTTGATCCATGTTAGGTCAGCGTTCTCTTCGGCCCAATCATGACCCACCCCCATAATTTTTCCATTTTTATATCTAAAGTGTCCAATAATTACTATTTCTGCCATTTCTAAGCTCTCCCAAAACAACCATTTGGGTAAAATTATCTCATTGTAAATTCTTTATCAGTTAATCTTTGAGCAAGGGCTCCGGAAAAATTATCCACCATGAGTTTTTCGCTTCAGCAACAGTTATCATTGCAATATTCATTACAGCACCCATCGTTGCAGCATGAAGCCTCGCAGTTGTCAGCGCAATCATCGCTGCAACATCCGTCTGCGCAGCAAGTGTTTGCGCAGCAAATGTCCTCTGAATCTGTCATGGTAAACTCCATTTTTAACCAGCCTTAAAGATAACGACAAAAAATTAGTTTTGTCAAAAGACTAGAATGAAGTGATATAGATTAATTTAGTTTTAGAGTTCTTGTTCAAGCTATAAGAGGGGTAGAATTAAATCAAGACTCCTATACCGAAAACGTGATTGAGGTTGATCCTGATATTCATGATCATCAAACTCAGTATTTTGGTCGGCTTCACCGAAATCACGATAAAGACGCCACATTAATTGAAAATGATCCTCTTTTGCAGAATAAAATGTTTACCTGTGTCGGCATTCACCAGCAGCTAAGAGAGAGAGAAGAAGATTTTAACCTATACTCACAAGTCAGCTTACTATCAGTCCGACTCATGTACTCATCATACGTGGGTTTTACAGCGAGTTGGTGAATGTGATGCATGAAGAGTTTGAGAAGATATTTTATGTGCATATCAAGACAGATGATGGCGCTAAAGCCAGTCTAATCAGCTTCGCACCAGAGAATGTTAACAATGATTGGATAATCTCTTAGACTGATGAGTTACAAAAACAGCAATTCTCTTCCTGTAACGAGCACAACTAAGTTTAAACCAGCAATTACTCCGGGTGCAATATATCCTTCAGGCGAAGTTTTCAAACCTTCTACCATTCCCCAATGGCTATTTATCGTTTGGTAACAGACGATTGCGCCTATAGTAGCTTGAATAAAACCATAAGTGAAAAGCAGCCATCCCCCTTTGATTGTGGTTAATAACGCAATGATCAGGACAACGCCAAAACCAGCCGCAAAAGTTCCGACGAGCCTAGTCATTATTGCGCTACCCTCACCAAATCCATATTGCTGTATATAACTTTGAGTTTGAAAAATGCAGCGATAAGCATAGAAGAAATTTCCAAACATAATCAGTATTATTACACCATTTGTAATCATATAACCGTTCCTCACTCTTAATTTTTGCTTATTGTCATTTGCGAAACTTCAATACGTTTCTTGGTTACAGATTTGCTTTTGATAAAGATTTGCCTCAGAATTAGAGTACACCAACCATATACCTTAAGAAAAACAGATGTTCAAAATACATAAGATGAATAGCCAGGGTAAGCCATTTAGTTACATTTTTAAGTGGTATGCCTTCAGCTATACTTTTATAATCATAATAGTTGCTTATTTAGAAAATTGGTTTTAGCGTCGATGGAAAAAGGGTAATAACTCATAGAAATTGGGATAATAATGCTTGTTTTTATAGCAGTGACTATCTTTCTTCTATCTGAGATATTCTGGGGTCATTTCTGCGGAAAGAAACGCTTGCGAGCACAATCTTATTGGTTGGGCTTTATTGTAATATGGTCTTCATTCTTGCTTCTCTTCCTACCCAACACTGCCTAACATCAAAAGGAACATGTCTTTCACGAATATCAGGTGTTATAGCATTGTAATTGTAATATATTACGTGTTTCAATTGTAGTGTGGCAGACCATTGCAGCAAAATGTGAACTAAAGTGAAAAAGGGGGTAACGACAATGTCAGGGATTAGATTTTTTCGACCTGCCTTGCCGGTCTTGTTTTTATTTATAATGCCAATTGCTGTTTCTGCCCAAGTAGAAGTTTCAAGTGTCCAATGGACTAGTGCACAAACTTTCAAATTTTGCACCGAAGCAAGTTGCAAGACATTCAGGAATATCAAACTCAGCACAAACTCTATTGCTCTAGATGAAAAAATTTCCATCGTCAACGCGCAGACTGGAGTGATGCTCTCCAGTATTTCAGTTAGAAGTATCAAATATGGAAGGCGGGTTAAAATGTGTTGGCTTAGCGACAATGATGGCCAGTCAGGGACATATATCACGGTTGTTGGTTGTAAGATGTAATTGTCTTGGGGGGTCACCGGTCTTCAAACTTTTTACTTGAAAGCTTCCAATTACTCCATCTTCCGAACTATGGATTAGTCTGATGAGCGTTAGACATGATTACACATCATGTGACCCACCCCACGCATGAGCCATAGGGGGTGCGTAGGTATTATGTTGTCATGTTGTGCATCGGATGGGAGGTAAGATAATAAGGGCTAATCAACAGTCGTGTTGCCTTGGGTTCCTTGGTCAACAAATTTCCAAACACTTGGTCAGGAGAGACAGCTTCTATACGGAAACACATGCTGGGCTCTCACCTCCTTAATGATTTTAACAGTTCGATAGATATAGAAATAATTTATGGTATCAATTTGATTATTCGACGGAATAGAGGTGGACTTACTTTTAAACAAACAAGTCACGATGAAATGAACCATTTGCAAGTCCGCAAGTCTGATCGAGGCTCATCGAAGAAAAAAACCTTGTTTTTTTTACCCAGAAAAATTACGTTCCCAAAAAAACACACTCACGAGAAACTAATAAAATTTTAGATTTAAGTTCAATACATCGACTAGCACCGCTCATTAATTCGTTTGACCGCTTTTCGAGCTAGCAACAACGAGGACCGTGAGAATTGTTCCAGGTATTAAATACAGGGGAGTTCAGAAGGATTGTTCTCATCGTTGCCGGGTTTCTCGTCGCCCACCTTGTAAACATTTCTCTACCGATGGTGAACCTCGAGTATGCATTTGTAAATGCTGCTCAATATTTTCTTACAGAAGACAAATTATTGATCGAACTTTTCTTCGATGTTCAAGCGAATCCCGTTGCCCTCTCCTATTTGGCAAGCAAGATCGCTTACATAATGCCAGATACAAGCTTACTCGTTATCATTCGAGGATTATCCGTTGCCAGTGTCATATTGTTGACCATAGGTGTTATGAACATTTGCCGATTTGTCGGACGTCAAGATCATACAATTATTGTGGCGTTACTTTTGTTTAACCCACTCGTGTGGACCTTTTCAACGCGAGCAACAACAGATTTTATATCAGCAGCAGTAGGTATTTTTGCGATCTCGATTGTGCTTAAACATAATCATAGACTATGGCGTGCGGTTATTTCTGGCTTACTCTTAGGCTTGGCAACGCTCTTAAAATATCATGCACTTTCCCTATCGGTTGTGTTGATGGCCCTGCTGTTGTTCGACGAAGACAAGAAGTCTGCACGAGCTTCCTTTGTCATCATAGTGATAATCGCATTGGCAATGCTTGGCACATACCTTGTCGTCATCCATGATCTTTTTGGGTTTTGGATAATCCCAGATAAATTCCAAATGGATTTTGTAAAGCATACCGACTCAAATCCGCTTTCAAAGTTCGTCGTTTATGCCGGTTACCTCGTGTTGATGGCTGGAGTTTTGCCCATTCTGAATTCTATGACTTGGTCTTTTTTCAAGCCTCGTCATCTGATTTTACTTCCTGTTATATTAGCGATTTTTATCTCTGGCCTCTTTGGCATTCGAGTTTCGGGCGAAATGGCATTTGGACCATTTGATGACTGGCTGAATCTTAATGTCATGAATGGCATCCTTGCTATTCTTGCAGCGGGCGTCTTTATTCCCCTTTTACTTTTCATAGGCAAAAAAAATCATTCAAATAAGCTTATGGCAAGCCTCAGCCTTGCCGTGATTATCATTTTGCTGGCATTTTCGCTTACCCGTCCGGCACAACGATACTTAATGTTTGTTCTGCCTGTATTTATGATAGCACTTCCCGTTTCAGTCTATCGCAGCCGTTTGATACTGAGCTGTATCTTTGGAGTCTTCATCACGGTTAATGCCACCTTAGGCTACAATCAATGGAGAACAGGAGGTGCTGCAGAACAGATGTTGTCCCAAATTGAGCAGGCAGGACTGGGAGAAGTTACAGACATTGGCACTATTTGGTCACATGTTGGCTTTCCCTTGGATATGACAGAACGAAAATATGTTGTGGTTCCTGGCGAGCACCCTGATGCGACCATGACAAGCAAAAAAGGGTTTGCAAATTTTCAAAAATCATATTCTTTAATTCCTACCGCTCCGCCTAACCCAAATCCACGAAATTAAAGTTCATTATTGAAGAAAATCTTGGCTTTTACTTAAAAAATCACTATTTCTTGGTCAATCGAGATTGTTGGGGGTGATTCTTCCTATGTATGGACGGTGTTATATTATTTACTCATTTGTTGTTGGTGAATAAAGGTAGCTATCAGGCTAATGAAAATAATTATTCCAGGTGGTGCAGGCCTTGTCGGTCAGAACCTTGTGGTGCGAATGAAAGAACGCGGTTATAAGGATATTGTCGTTCTTGATAAGCACAAGACTAACTTGGCGATCTTAAAGAAAATTCAGCCTGACATCATAGCAGAATACGCAGACTTAGCAGAAGCCGGCGAGTGGCAAGCGCACTTTTCTGACGCAGATGTCGTCGTTATGTTGCAGGCACAAATTGGCGGAAATGATCTTCAGAAATTTCAACGAAATAACGTCGAGACTACCCGGCATATTCTCGACGCTGTCAAAACCCACAATATTCAACAGTTGATTCATGTCAGTTCATCCGTTGTTGAATCTGTGGCAAAAGATTTTTATACGACAACCAAAACAGAACAAGAAAATTTGATCAAGAACAGCTCTGTATCCTCTGTCATTTTACGACCAACGCTTATGTTTGGTTGGTTTGACCGAAAACATTTGGGTTGGCTTTCACGCTTCATGAACATCATGCCGGTCTTTCCCATTCCAGGGAATGGTCGCTTTATGCGTCAACCTCTTTATGCCGGGGATTTTTGCAACATTATTATAAGCTGTATCTCTAATCATATCACATCTGGAGAATTTGACATTTCCGGTCATGAAAAAGTGGATTACATCGATATTATTCGTGAAATTAAACAGGCGACCCAATCGCGGACATTGTTGCTTAACATCCCTTATCGCCTGTTTTATATTCTTCTTTGGGTTTGGGCGCTGTTTGATAAAAATCCTCCATTTACGACTCAACAACTAGAGGCGCTCGTTGCAAGGGATGAATTTGAAGTGATTGATTGGCCTAAAATTTTTGATGTTTCATACAAACCATTTTCCACCGCGATCGACGAAACATTCAATCATCACAAATATT
>CABYOG010000036.1 GCA_902520575.1 uncultured SAR116 cluster alpha proteobacterium | reverse complement strand
GTTGACTTCGGTCTTGAACCTGTTGATTCGCGGGATTGGGGGGGGGGCTGCTTATAACACTTGTTGTAGCTGTAACGGGCATTGTAGCATCACTTCCGTTAGGTATAATTTTGGCTCTCGGGCGTCGGTCTGAAATGCCGGCTGCCCGACTAATATGCACGGTATTTATTGAATTCTGGCGCGGCGTTCCACTGATCACTGTGCTTTTCATGGCTTCCGTAATGTTACCTTTGTTCTTACCTGAAGGCGTAAATTTTGATAATCTATTGCGTGCACTTATTGGAGTGATGTTATTTTCGGCTGCTTACATGGCGGAAGTGATACGCGGTGGCTTGCAGGCGATTGATAAGGGGCAATATGAGGGTGCGCAGGCAATGGGCTTGTCTTATTGGCAGTCTATGCGTCTCATTATTTTACCTCAGGCATTAACACATGTAATACCTGGCATCGTAAACACCTTTATAGGTCTTTTTAAAGATACAACGTTGGTCTCAATTGTCGGCATTTTTGATTTGTTAGGTGCAGGTCAATCTGCGATTGCTGATGCAGCGTGGTCCACACCGGTACAGGCAATAACAATGTATCTATACATTGCGATAATCTTCTTCGTGTTTTGCTTCGGCATGTCACGCTATTCAATTCACATGGAGAATAAATTGTCTAAATCGCGCCAACATTAAGATAATAATGCATGTGAAATTAATTTTATAGGAGCTTGATATGGTTGGAAAAGCTACGGCGTCAAAAATGAACATTAGTGATGAAGTGATGATTTCCATGCAGGCTGTCAATAAATGGTTTGGCAGTTTTCACGTTCTGCGGGACATCAATTTAACCGTGCATAAAGGTGAGCGGATTGTAATTTGTGGACCATCTGGTTCTGGAAAATCAACACTTATCCGCTGCCTAAACAGGCTAGAAGAACATCAAGATGGTGAGATTACTGTGCAAGGCATTACGATTAACAATGACCTGAAAAATATTGATGAAATCCGTCGCGACGTTGGCATGGTCTTTCAGCACTTCAATCTGTTCCCCCATCTGACGATTCTGGAAAACTGCACTTTGGCTCCGATATGGGTGCGAAAAATGCCGAAAGCTGAAGCTGAGGCCATTGCAATGAAATATCTGGAAAGAGTGAAAATTCCTGAGCAGGCTCTGAAATATCCCGGTCAGCTTTCTGGTGGACAGCAACAGCGTGTGGCGATTGCCCGATCACTTTGTATGGAACCAAAGTTAATGCTGTTTGACGAGCCTACTTCTGCCCTTGATCCAGAGATGATTAAAGAAGTTTTGGATACGATGGTGGCGTTGGCTGAAGATGGCATGTCTATGGTCTGTGTAACCCATGAAATGGGATTTGCACGTAAAGTTGCCAACCGAGTTATATTTATGGATGAGGGACAGATTGTTGAACAAAATGAACCAGAAGCGTTTTTCAATAATCCTCAGTCAGACAGAACAAAGCTTTTTCTCAGCCAGATTTTGGATCATTAACTTAGATTTCTGAAAAGCTGTTTTGCCTTATCTGGTTAAGTTTCGATAGGGGCGTCAGAGGCACCCCATTCTGACCAAGATCCGTCATAAAGCCGGATATCGGTTTTTCCTAACACAGCTAACGCCAACGTCAGCCCGGCTGCGGTTACGCCTGAACCACATGTCGTGACTGCAGGTTGCTCCATCACTAGCCCGGCTTCTGCAAATAATTGATGCAACTCGTCAGTTGGTTTCAGCTTACCTGTTGTTTTATCCAGAATTTTATCGATAGGCAGATTAAGCGATCCGGGAATATGGCCTGCGCGCAATCCTGGCCGGGGTTCAGGCGCAATGCCAACAAAGCGGTCTGCGGCACGAGCATCAACGATTTGGTCTCCCAGACCGGTCCTCACAGCCTGTTCAAGTTCGTCAAAAGTGATAATGTCAGCCTTAGCCGATGCACTAGCTTGAAAAGTACCCTTGGGCAGGTCAAAGACCTTATCTGTGAGCGTCCCGCCAGCAGCTTTCCAGGACCTCCTCCCACCGTCCAATACAGCAACAGCTTGATGCCCAAAAAAGCGAAGCATCCACCAGGCCCGCGCTGAAGAAAGGAAAGGCGAATTATCATATACAACCACCTGCTGACCAGCCTTCAGCCCTAAGTTTTGCATTGCATCTTGAAAATGTTGAGCTGACGGAATCATATGGGGCAGGTCAGAAGCCTCATCCTTTATCTCGTCAATATCAAAAAACACCGCTCCTGGAATATGTGCCTTATTATATTCTGATCGCCCGTCACGTCCCATTGTAGGCAGAAAATAAGTAGCATCAAAAATCATGACCTCTTCGGCGGATTGTACTTTAAGCCATTCAGCCGTAACAAGTGTTGTTTGCATCACTACTCTCCTTCAAGCCATGCTGGAACAGGCAGTTTCTTTTCCCGCAGAAAAGCTGGGTTCCAAATCTTTGACTGATAACGCTGACCTGAATCACATAAAATTGTGCAAATTACATGACCTGGTCCCATATCCTTTGCCATATGATATGCGCCAGCTACATTGATGGCACTAGATCCGCCAAGATAAAGGCCTTCTTTTTCCATGAGCTCAAACATTAAGGGAAGGGCCTCTTCATCTGTGATCTGGTAAGCTCTGTCAACAGGTGCTTTGTCTAGATTAGCAGTAACCCGGCCTTGACCAATGCCTTCTGAAACTGAACCGCCTTCAGCTTTTAAGCTGCCATGCGCATAATGATGGTAGAGCGCCGACCCCATCGGATCAGCAAGACCAATGGTTATATTTTTATTCATATATTTTAGATACATACCTGTACCGGCTAATGTTCCGCCAGAGCCAACTGCACAGATAAAGCCGTTAATGTGACCATCTGTTTGTTCCCAAAATTCAGGGCCGGTGGTTGTATAATGACCGTCGCGGTTCGCCACATTGTCGAATTGATTTGCCCAAATCACTCCTTCAGGTATGGATTGAGACAATTCATTTGCGAGCCGTTCAGAATAGCGAACATAGTTATTTGGGTCACGATAAGGCACAGCCGGAACAAGGCGCAAATCTGCGCCGCAAATGCTTAATAGATCCTTCTTTTCTTGGCTCTGAGTTTCCGGCATTACGATGACTGTTTTATAACCTCTTGCTTGGCCAACCAGGGTCAGACTAATGCCTGTATTTCCAGCTGTCCCCTCAACGATTGTGCCGCCGGGTTTCAATTGCCCAGTTTTTTCAGCGTGTTCAATAATTGCTTTAGCAGCGCGGTCCTTTACAGACCCACCTGGGTTCATAAATTCAGCCTTTCCAAAAATTTCACATCCTGTCAGATCAGAAACGCTGTTCAGGCGGATGAGGGGGGTATTGCCAATAAGTGCACTAAAATCAGGAGCTGGCTGCATGTGTGATGCTCTTTTTTCTGTTAGGGACTTTTTTAAAGACGCTGAACGTCATTATAAGAATTTTGTATTGTATCCTTCAAGTTAAATTAAAGCTGTATTTTCCATGATTACTTGCTTTTTCTCCAGTAATGATGACACTTGACCCTATGCTCTGCGGTTGTAAGCGGAACTATATGTCGGGCCTAATTCTGCTTTGTCATATTAAATGTGACTATGCTGCCTACAGGATGGACTTCAGCGATAAGCACTACAGCATGTTGAATTGGAGTGCTGCAACCAGCTGTAAAAGTAATGAATGACTGTTGAGAGCGGCTCGCAGAAAACAAATAGGGAAAGAACGTGATGCGTTGGAATAGGGAGGCAGATGTATGTTGACGCCGTTTTCTGGTCAACCAGCACATTTGGTGAAACGATTTAAAGAACAATCGCGTTTGACTCCAGAAAAGCCACTTTTCTTCGAAAAGTTAGATGATAAATGGTCTGGCTTGACCTATGCGCAGACTGAAACACGTATTACTCAGCTTGCCTTTTATATGGCCGAACTTGGGCTAATGCCGGGAGATCATGTTTTGCTTTGCGCAGAAAATAGGATTGACTGGGCGGTAGCAGATTTGGCGATCATGGCTATTGGCTGTGTTGTAGTTCCAGCATACACCACGAATACAGAAGATGACCATGCCTGGTTGATCGGTCATTCACAAGTCAAGCTTGTTATCTGCTGTGCAGGCAAAGTTGGCGACAGTCTGACGAAGGTTCTGTGCGACCAAGATTCTGTTGCAAACATGATCCTGATGGACCAGGCGGCAGCTGAATTCCAAGGGCCAAAAAATATATCTATTCATTTTTTACATGATATCTACACGTGTGGCGATACAGAAAGGAAACTTGACGAGATTTTTCATGACTCACCTGAGACTGAACCCTGTTGCCTTATCTATACCTCAGGCACAGGCGGGCGTCCCAAAGGTGTGTTGCTTACTCATAAATCAATCCAGGCCAATATTGATGCAGCGTATATTCTTCTTGCTGAGGGGGCTGCTCAGCACGATGCAATATTTCTAAGTATTTTGCCTCTGTCCCATTCTTATGAGCATACGGCAGGGCTTCATTTGCCCATCCAGATTGCGGCAGAAGTTTGGTATTGCGAAGGGCGCGATAAAATCGCCGCTAATCTTACAGAAGTCAAACCCACGTTAATGACAGCTGTGCCACGGTTATATGAGTTGCTTCATGATCGCATAACAAAAAGTGTAACAGCTAAAGGTGGACTGTCGGCTTACTTGTTTTGGAAGGCTGTGAATTTAGGCCGCAAAAAATTGTTGGGGAAGACACTTAGTGTGACAGAGTCGGTGCTGGATAAATGCCTGGATTTGCTAATCCGCAAAAAGGTCAGGCAAAGATTTGGTGGCCGACTGGCATTCTTTGTGTCTGGAGGGGCGGCTTTGAACCCCAATATTGGCAGTTTTTTTCTCAGTCTGGGCGTAAATATTCTTCAAGGTTACGGGCAGACTGAGGCCTCGCCTTTAATTTCAGCAAATCGGCCAGGCCGGATCCGTATTGATACTGTTGGCCCGGCTGTCGATGGAGTTGAGATTAAATTGGCAGGTGATGGTGAGCTTTTGGCCAGAGGTGCGTGTCTAATGAAAGGATATTGGCGCAATCAGGAAGCCACCGCTGAGACCATAATTGATGGTTGGCTGCATACAGGAGATCTTGCGCAGATAGATGCTGACGGTTTTGTAACAATAACAGGCCGCAAAAAAGAGATGATTGTAAACTCCGGCGGAGAAAATATAGCCCCCTCACGCGTGGAAGCTGAGTTTATTGCCGAGCCTGAAATTGCTCAAATTATGGTATATGGAGACAGCCAGCCGCATCTAGTCGCGTTAATTGTGCCGTCTGTTGAGGTAAGGAAAGAGCCTAAGGATGCTCAAAGAAAAAATATTTCAAAAGCTGTTCGACGGGCAAATTCACGCCTTTCTGGCTTTGAACGTGTGCGCCATTTTAATATAATAAATGATGAATTTACAGTTGAAAACAAGATGCTAACACCAACACTTAAAGTAAGACGTCATGTTGTAAGCAAAATTTATAAAAGCAAATTGGATACGCTTTACGGAAGTGGGAAAGGGTAATTATTCATTTTGCCATATTATGGGGAACCAATCCCTGCGTAACTTTTGTCCGGGAGTCATATTGTGACCAGGAAAAGGTGGAGAGGTTTGGCCTGGACGGGGGCAATAAACAGCATCGTCTCCTTCAAAGCGCAATGATAAAGCCCTCCTGCGTCTGTTTGTGTGATTTCCTCGTGCGCCATGCAGAACACGAAAATCAAACGCAACAGCATCACCAGGTTGTAATGACCATTCGGCTATAGGCATTCCCTCCTTATCAGGGTCTGGAACAGGTATATAGATTTCTGAATCTGCGTAAAAATTATCCTCTTTCAGCCATCTGGTTGGTAATACGGGCTTGGGCCATTTATGTGAACCTTTAACACAGCGCAATGTGGCGCGCTCAACTGGCTCTACCGGTATCCAAAAACTCAACGTCTGTTGTCCCTCAGCAAAATAATATGGGCTATCCTGATGCCAGGGTGTTTGCTTAGTCGTTCCTGGCTCTTTTACCAAAACATGGTCATGGAACAACTGGGCAGATTGTGAACGCATAAGGGTGGCTGCAACCCGCCCTGCTTCAGATTCATATATCACCTGCTTTAAGGCTGGCAGTCTTTGCCAGTTGCAGTAATCATCAAAAAAACGTCCGCTTTCATTTGATAATAAATTTTCAGCAGCATAGGGGCCGGGGTTGGCTAAGTTTTGATCTATAGCTTCAGCAATCTGTTCGATCAGATTTGTGAAAAGACCCTTTAAAAGAACAACGCCATCATGACTGAACTGATGCTTCTGTTTTTTTGTAATTTCATATTTGTTCATAATATTCCAAATCACCTTTAGCTTTGTTTGAGTTTAGGTTTGTTGTTTGTAGTTGAAAAGCGCTTGTATTAGAATTTCATACTGCAATATTTGAAAAAGCTGGCGATCACCAATCATATTTGCAGCAGTTCAAATAAAAGTTTTTAATGTTTCCTTGGAGAACGGAGATGAATTCACGATAAAAATCGGTCATGGCATGAATAATATTAGTGCTTGTTGTTTTTATCTATCAGGGTATTCAAAGCTTGCCAAAGGACAAGCAAAGTATTGGAGTACCAAAATAATAAAACGCAGCAGAGGACAATCAGATTCGGTGAAGTCTATGCTCCGAACATCAATGCATGTTGATGTCTTCGCATGTCATGCGTCTCAAAGGGAATTTGTCGCCACTTTTGATGTTGTCCATTAATTGTGACTTAGCAACATTGAGATATTGTGCTGCTTCTTCAAGTTGGCCTGCTCTCAGTGCCTGTACAGCTTTTTCAGTCAGCCAAATAGGGTCAAGTGAGGATGTTTGCTTATCGTCAGACATAAAACGTTTATGCATATTTCGTGCCTAAGTTTACTCATTGAATCTACGAATAAATTTTATAAGTCCCCTCTGGTTTTGATAGTGGAAAAGATATTTCTGAGGTAAAAAATCGGAGACATCAAAAATGGGAGATAAACAAATTTTTGCTAGAAACAATTATTGTTGCAGAATATTTTTTTAAAAAAATTGAATTCGAAATTCGAGTCGCAAAAATTTTTTTTAAAAATACCAAGACTTAAGAACGTTAGAAAATAGTTATTGATAAATAACAGATACTTAGGAATATCTTTTGACTCTGAAATTAGCCCAATTTGCAAAATTTAAAATTTCAGTGGTAGGGTTTTAGTTGAATATCAAAAAATGGTTTTGAATTCTCGTGGGAATTTATGTGAGCTTTTAGGAAGCACTGTAGACTTTGTAAAAATAGTTGTGATGTGCTTCGACGAGATTGTAGTTGTCAAACTCGACCTTGACCTTGTTTAAAATTTCAGAGCTCAAAACATTTCTACGTTAGTCGCATAGGAGGGTGCAATGGACAATTACTACATGATGGGACAGTCAGCATATCAAGATGCAATAAATTCTGGCAGTAGTCCCGAGGATGCTGCTCAGACAGCTGGAGATATGATGAGCCAAGGTCTTGCGGACGCAGGCTTTCCACCCGAAATGATTCAAGCGGGTATGGACGCCGGTATCGCTAATTATACAGACGCTATTGCTGGCGGCATGAGTCCAGCTGATGCATTCGGCCAAGCTGCAAACGTTGGAATGGATGCAGGCGCGCAGGTTTTTGATGATCAAATGCCAGATATGGATGAGATTGGCATGACTGCTTTTCAAGATGCTATTGCCAATGGCGCCCCTCCTGCAGAAGCAGCTCAAAGTGCCGCGAACGCTATAAGTCAAGCCGGTCAAGATTTTGGCATTCCACCAGAGATGATCGAAGCAGGATTAAGCGCTGGAATGGAAGCATTCAATACGGCAATGGCTAATGGTGACTCACCGGAAGGCGCTTTTGGGACAGCACTGGATGTTGGTGGAGCGGCTGCAGACGGGGTTATGGAACAGGCTGGCTTCGACATGGATTTTGTCGATATGCAAGCTGGAATGGAAATCATGGATGGCGGGCCGGACGCCATGGGTGGCATGAACGCCGATATGATGGGGGCTATGCCAGCTGACGCCATGGGTGGCATGAACGCTGATATGATGGGGGCTATGCCGCCAGAGGCTATGGCTGGATTCGATGCATCAATGATGCAAATGATGCCCCCCGAAGCAATGGGTGGCATGGGACCAGACCATATGGCTAACTGTCCACCTGAAGCAATGGGTGGATGTGGGCCAGACCATATGACGAACTGTCCACCTGAAGCTTGTGGTGGTATGGGGCCCGGGCATATGGAAATGATGCCGCCACCAGCGATGGGTGGATTTGATGCGCCAATGATGGAAGCTATGCCACCTGAGGCTATGGGTGGTTTTGATGCATCAATGATGCAAATGATGCCGCCAGAGGCGATGGCTGGCATGAATGCTGACATGATGGGAGCCATGCCACCTGAGTGCATGGGTGGATGTGGACCAGACCATATGGCAAATATGCCGCCTGAGTGCATGGGTGGATGTGGGCCAGACCACATGGCAAATATGCCACCAGAGGCTATGGGTGGTTTTGACGCGCCAATGATGGAAGCCATGCCACCAGAGGCTATGGGTGGATTTGATGCGCCGATGATGCAAATGATGCCACCAGAGTGTATGGGTGGATGTGGACCAGACCATATGGCGAATATGCCACCTGAGTGCATGGGTGGATGCGGACCAGATCATATGGCGAACCTTCCACCGGAGGCTATGGGTGGATTTGATGCGCCAATGATGGAAATGATGCCTCCCCCAGCTATGGGTGGTTTTGATGCGCCAATGATGGAAGCAATGCCGCCTGAAGCAATGGCAGGTATGGGTCCTTCCGCAATGGGTATGATGCCACCAGAGGCTATGGGCGGAATGGGACCAGACCATATGGCAAATATGCCGCCAGAAGCGATGGCTGGGATGGACCATCCCATGATGGGTGATTTGCCACCACTACCTGCTGGCTTGGAATATCCGCCGTTCCCTCCCATGTCCCCTGAGGCCATGGATGGGATGAATATGATTCAAGCGGGCCCTGGTGAAATGGGTGGTATGACGGCGCCCATGATGGAAGCTATGCCTCCTGCTGCTATGACAGGAATGACAGGGCCACACATGGAAGCCATGCCCCCAGAAGCCATGGCGGGTATGAACGCCCCAATGATGCAGATGATGCCACCAGAAGCGATGGGCGGCTGCGGGCCAGACCATATGGCGAACTGCCCACCAGAGGCATGTGGTGGCATGGGACCAGGCCATATGGAAATGATGCCTCCTGAAGCCATGGGTGGTTTTGACGCGCCAATGATGGAAATGATGCCTCCCCCAGCTATGGCTGGTTTTGATGCGCCAATGATGGAAGCTATGCCACCTGAGGCTATGGCTGGTTTTGATGCGCCAATGATGGAAATGATGCCGCCCCCGGCTATGGGCGGATTTGACGCGCCAATAATGGAATTCACGCCAACAGCAGCTATGCTCGGCATGGATTCGGGCCATATGGCGAATATGCCACCAGAGGCAATGGGTGGCATGGGACCAGGTCACATGGAAATGATGCCTCCCGGATGTATGGGCGGT